>CANPNQ010000089.1 GCA_947575425.1 uncultured Erysipelotrichaceae bacterium | reverse complement strand
CAAAAAGATGCAATATGGAGAGAAACTGGATGCGGTTTTGCGTCATGAATTGGACACACTCATTGCGCGGATCGAGCAACGGGAATCACCGTTTTGCCATGAGGAAATCATGGATCTGTATGATCGCTATCTGGCATTATTGTAAAATATAAGTCCGAGGAGGATGTCCAAAAGGCATCCTTTGTTTATGGGCGGATCATGAACCGACAGGAAAAGAGAAGACATTGCTTTTTCTTGTTATTTCCTCGTTTTATCTTCCTTATTTGTGGGAATTATACTATAATAAACAGTTGTGAACACAGTTAGGAGCGCATAATATGGAATTTGCGATCATCGATGAACATACATTTCAAACATATGCCAATACGGCGATCAACCGCAATGTTTGGCAAAGCACCATGATGTGCCATTTGCGAGAAACAAACGGATGGCATACCCACTATGTGGCAATGCGTGAAGCCGGTGATATCGTTGCGGCTGCGGCCTTGGTCTCTTATCCTGTATGTAAGGACTACTGCCTGTTTCAGGCATTGCGAGGCTTTTTGATTGACTATCAAAATGAGAAATTGTTAGAGTGCTTTTCCAAAGCGGTCATTGCTTATATCAAGGAACGAAAAGGCATCCATTTCTCCATGGATCCCTATGTGATCGTGCAGGAGCGGGATAAATACGGTAAAGCGATAGAGGGAGGCATTCATCAGGAGGAATTGGTTTCTGTCCTACAAAAGCTCGGCTATACCCATCAGGGCTTTGATGTGGGAGTAGAGGAAGAAAAGGGCGAGCCGCGATGGATGTATGTACTGCCGCTTTCCGGCAAGGAGGAAGCCACCTTATTAAAGGATATGAATCAGCTGACCCGCCGCTGTATCAAGAAAACCCAGCGGGAAGGCTTTTCTATGGTGGAATTAAAACGGGAGGAGCTCCATCGCTTCCGTGATATCATCACCCAGACAGCAAAGCGCAAAGGCTTCAGTGATCGTCCGTTATCTTACTACGAAACGATGTACGATGTATTTGGATCTCATATCAAATACTGGCTGATCGTCATGGATGCAGATGCTTATTGCCATTCCTTGCAGGAGGAAAAGAAGAAGGAAGAAAGGAAACTGGCACAGGTCCAAGAGACCTTGAACAGCCACCCCGATCATGAAAAATCATATAACAAACGAAACGGCATTCTTGATACTTTGGCAAGCCTTGCGAAAAAGGAAAAGGAAGCTTTGGCATTAAAGGAACGATATGGCAATGAGATCGTATTATCCGGCGCCATGTTTCTGCTTTATGGAGATGAGGTGATCTATTTGAGCGGAGGTTCCTATGAGGAAACTTTGTCATACAGCGGTCAATATCGCCTGCAATGGGAAATGATTTCCTATGCGCACAAGCATGGTTACTCGCTCTATAATTTCTATGGCATCAGCGGTCATTTTGATGAGAAGCACAGCGATGGGGTGTTGAGCTTTAAACAAGGATTTTCCGGAGAAGTATATGAACTGATCGGCACCTTTGAAAGAAATGTGAGACCCTTCCTCTATCATATGTATACAAGCGCTAGGAGCATCAAGGATCGATGGAAAGGATGAATCCCATGATATTCACAGAGTTAGATCAACATCAATACGATGCATTTGTCAGGCAGCATCCCTGCCGCAATTTCCTCAATGCCGCAAGTGCGTTTGAAATGAAGCGGGAGAATGGCTTTCGCATTGCCTATGTGGGAGTCAAGGATGAGGATCAAATCATTGCGGCAACCGGTATCGCCTTTGTGCCATTCAAGCGTATCTTTACCTATGCGTATTGTCAAAGAGGCTACTTGTTAGACTACGATAACAAGGAATTGCTTGCCTTTTTTCATGCGAAATTAGTCGAATATTGTAAAAAGAAGCATGTGGCGTATATCACCTGCGATCCCTATTTGACCTATCGTGAAAGAGATATTAACGGTACGATCGTGGAGGGCGGCTATTGTCGGGATCATGTGATGCAAACGATGAAGGAGCTCGGTTATCTTCATCAAGGCTTTACCACCGGATTTGATTCCAACACACAGGTGCGCTGGTCCTTTGTCTTGGATTTGAGCGCTCAAAACGAGGAAAGCCTGTTAAAGCAGATGGATCATCAGACCCGCTGGTGTGTAAATAAAACGATCAAACAGGGAATTAAGGTGAAGGCGTTGACGATCGAGGAGCTTCCCTTGTTTATGAAATTGATGGACTATGCGGCCGATACCCGCAGCTTTCAAAAGCTTCCGCTCTCTTATTATGAACAAAGAATGCGCCGCTTACAGGAGGACGCCTTCGTCATGGTGGCCTATCTGGATGTGCAGGATTATATCGAGCGCATGGAGAAACAGCTTCATGAGGAAGAAGCAGCCTTGGAAAAAATCGAGGCGGTATTGGCGGAAAATGAAAACTCCAAGAAATACCAAAAGAAACGCAATGTCCAAATGGAAGCGATTGCCACAGCGCAACGAAGAAAAAAGGAAGCCTTGGCATTACAGGAAAAGCATGGGGATGAGATTCTGTTGGCAGGCGCCTTCTTTCTTCGCTTTGAGGATGCTCTCATCTATGTCTCTGCGGGTGCTTATGATGAATTCAAAGCATATAACGTTCCTTATGCGATCCATTGGCATATGTTACAATTCGCCTTGAAAAACAATATTAAGCGCTATGACTTCTATGGCATTAGCGGTGATTTCAGCGACACCGCTGTCGATCACGGCGTATTCGAATTTAAGAAGGGCTTTGGCGGAGTGGTTGAGGAATATATCGGTGTCTTTGATTATCCGATCAAAAAAAGCCTGTATCATCTCGTGAAAAGATAAGTGGAGCGCATTCCCATATCGTCGTAACATAAACGATCATACGATCATGCATGCTGGGCAAGCACCATCACCTGCTTCTACATAAGGGAAGAAACTATGAAGCGATACGATTCACTTTGTCACATGCGCATACGGAAAGGAAATGAATATGGAATTTATCGAAACAATCAATCCACAGGAACACGATGACTTTATCAAGGGACATCCCCTGTGTAATCTCTTACAGACATCCAAGTGGGCGCTGGTCAAGGATAACTGGGATCATCGCATCATTGGGGTGAAACAGAACGGTACACTGATCGCCTCCGCTATGGTACTGATCAAGCAATTACCAATGGGATTTACGATGATGTATATTCCTAGAGGACCGATCATGGACTATGAAAACGGGGCATTGATCCGCTTCTTCTTTGCGCATATGAAACGCTGGGCCAAGCAATATCATTGTCTGTTTATCAAAATGGACCCGGGCATTCATATCAATGATTACAAGATCAAGGATAAAAATGATCACTATGATCCGAAAACCGAAAAGATCCTTGCGCATATGAAACAGGCCAATGCGATCCATAAAGGATATACTACTTATATTAAGGAAAGCATCCAGCCTCGTTTTCAAGCCAATGTGTATGCCTGTGATGCGTTTGAGCAGGCATTGCCCCGTCATACGCGCAGACTCATTCGGGATGCGCTGAAGCGGGATGTGCAGGTGGTAAAGGCGGATCAAGACCGCATCCAAGAATTCGCTGATGTGGTAGCTTTGACGGAGGCGCGCAAGCATGTGAATCTGCGCAATCGGGAATACTTTGAACAGCTGATGGATATATACAAAGAAGATGCTTACCTGTTTTTGGCTGAGGTCAATATCGATGAAACACTGGCTCGCTTGCGTCAGGAGCAGCAGCAAAATAAGAAAGAATTGGCAGAGGTCAAGGAGGGCGCACCGAAAAAGCTGCGCCGTTTACAGGATATTCAAAAAGCACTGGAAAAGGATATTGCGGAAATGTCCTCTTTAGAAGGAGTGTATCAGGGCAATACCGTGATCGCCGGGATTCTTTCCATCAAATGCGGGGACACGATGGAAATGCTTTATGCGGGAATGAACGATCATTTCAAGAAGTTTATGCCGCAGTATTATCTGTATACAGAACATATGAAATATGCATTTACGCATGGCTGCCAATATGCGAATATGGGGGGCGTGGAAGGCGATTTGGCTGATGGGCTGACCAAATTCAAAGCGAACTTTGATCCATATATCAATGAATTTATCGGTGAATTTGATCTGCCGGTAAACGGTTTGCTTTATCGAATGAGTGAATTTGCATATCGAATGCGCAAGGCAAGGGGATCGAAGAAAGAGAAGTGATGGTATGAAAGAAATACAGGTGCGAACCTTGGAAGATACCGCTCATTTGGCAGAGCGCATTGCGGCGCTGTTGGATGATGTGGCATGTATCACCCTGGATGGGGATCTTGGGGCAGGAAAGACGACCTTTACGAAGGCGCTGGGAAAAGCGCTTGGGGTGATGCGAACCATCAATTCTCCAACCTTTACGATATTGAAAAGCTATCCGATGGGGGATAAGGGGACACTGTATCATATCGATGCCTATCGCTTGGAAGGAATCACGCAGGAGCTTGGCTTTGAGGAAGTGTTTGAGGATGGCGTCTGTGTTATTGAATGGCCTTGTTTGATTGCGGATCAATTACCCAAGGAGCGCTTAGAGATCAAAATCACACTTGCGGATGAAGCCTTACGAGTGTTTGAACTGCATGGTGTGGGGGAGAGATATAAGAGAATTGTGGAGGCATTGTAAATGAAAACCTTATGTATGGATTCTGCCCATCGCCATTTGGTGATCGTATTGGCAGAGGATCAAGAGATGCATGCTTCCTTTGAGGCGGAATGCTGGAAGCATCAGAGTGAAGAAATTTTTCCGCAGCTAATCCGCTGTATGGAACAAGCATGCTGGCAAAGTGAGGATATCGATGAGGTTGTAATTACCGATGGACCGGGCAGCTATACCGGCGTTCGCATAGCGATGAGTATCGCAAAGGTATTCTGCACAACGATGAATAAGCCCTTGTCATGCTTATCTACCTTACAATTATATGCAGGAATGGAACAGGACGCCTTTGTGATGCTGGACGCGCGCTCGCAGCGGGCGTATTGCGCCCGTTATCATGAGGGGGTCTTGATGGGTGAGGAAAGCATTGCCACCTTGGATGACATAAGGGAGATGGTCGCAAAAAATCCCTCTCACCAGTTATTTGGCGATTGTGCTTTGATCGATCAATCAGCGAAGCCGATCTCTTTGTGTGAGCATTTTATCTCCTTATTGCCAAAAGCACGCAGGGTGGAAAACATTCATACGCTTATCCCCCGCTATTTGAAGGAAAAGGAAGCATATAAGGTGAAATAAATGTTAAGAGAAATGAAGAATAATGACTTGAAGATTGTTTCTATGCTGGAGCAAGCGTTGTTTTCCCATCCATGGGAGGAAGAAATGTTTGCCTACGAGCTTCATGATAATCCTTATGCTAAGTTGTATGTATGGGAAGAGGAGGATGAGATTTGCGGCTATATCGACTATTGGATCACCTTTGAACGGGCGCAGCTTGCCAATCTTGCGGTGCGCAGAGACAAACAGCGCCAAGGCATTGCCAAGGCAATGATGGAAGCGATGATCCAAGCTTGTGAACGAGCGATGTGTGAGAATATCACCTTAG
>CANPNQ010000088.1 GCA_947575425.1 uncultured Erysipelotrichaceae bacterium | reverse complement strand
TTTCATGAAAACAGAGGGATGATTATGATGTGAAGCGATCATCCCTTTTTCTTTCATGATAGAAGGTGCCCTATTCGATGCGCTGATCGAAATATAGACTAGCGTATAATGCGATACAAGCATCATTCGCATGGGAAATGATTTGACGTGTCCTAAGGGCTGTGGTAAACTTAATGAGCATTGTCAAAAACAATGCGGAAAGAAGGTCACAATGACAAAATTTAATGAATTGGCAATCAGTCCTGAGATCCTCAGGGCTGTGGAAGAAATGGGGTATGAGGAGGCCACTGCGATACAGGCATCGGCAATCCCTGCCAGTATGGAAGGGCATGATGTCCTTGGTTTATCCAATACGGGAACAGGGAAAACCGCCGCTTTTGGTATACCGGCAATCGAAAAAATCCATGAATACTGTAAGGATCCCAAGGTATTGATCATATGTCCTACCAGAGAGCTGGTGGAACAGGTCGCAACGGAGCTGCGCAAGTTCTCTAAATATAAGGAAGGAATCAAGATCGCTCCCGTTTATGGCGGACAGCCGATTGAGCGTCAAATCCAACTGTTAAAGCGAGGCTGTGCGATTGTTGTGGGAACTCCGGGAAGATTGATGGATCATCTGCGTCGCCATACATTACGCTTTACGAATTGCGAACAAGTCATATTGGATGAAGCGGATGAAATGCTGAATATGGGGTTCAAAGAGGACATTGAAGAGATTTTGAAGTCCTTTCCCGCACAGACGCATCCGCAGACGATTCTCTTTTCCGCCACGATGCCGGATGCCATATTGAAAATTACCAAGCAGTTTCAAAATGACCCGGTTCAGGTGAAGATTAAAAGCGTACAGCGTACGATTGATACCGTGGATCAGTATTATTATGAAGTACCGCGAGGAAAAAAGACAAATGCACTGCGCGTATTGTTAGATCGCTATGATCCGGAATTGTGCATGATCTTCTGCAATACCAAAAGCATGGTGGATGAGCTGGCAGCGGAGCTCAATGCTCATAGTATGAAAGCAATCGGTCTGCATGGGGATATGAAGCAATCACAAAGAGATCTTGTCATGACCCAGTTTCGCGGTGGGAAATGTCCCGTTTTGATTGCGACCGATGTGGCAGCACGCGGTATTGATGTGGATAATATCGCGTTAGTCGTCAATTTTGATCTGCCGCAGGATATGGAATATTACATCCACCGTGTGGGAAGAACCGGTAGGGCAGGAAAAAAGGGCAAGGCGATCACGTTAATTTCAGGCAAACGACAGCTGTATGATTTGAAAGCGATCATGCGCTATACAAAGACGAATATCGTCAAGCGCTTATTGCCCACCAGTGAACAGATGGAGGAAAACAATCGTAAAAAATTCATCACAGAGGTATTGGAGGCCTGTAATGAAGGTGTCAATCAGGATTCTATGGAAATTGCGAATGAATTATTGGCAGAGGGAATTGCGGTGGAAAATTTGATCAGTGCGCTGATTTCCATGAATTATAAAAATGAGATCATCGATATTGCGGATGATGAAGTACGTCGTTACAGCGCGCATTTTGATAAGGTGCGTTTGAACCTGAATATCGGTAAAAATGTCGGGATTCAAACCGGCAATGTAGTGGCCGCAATCATTGAGGAATGCGCTGTTTCCGCCAAAGCGATCGGACGCATTGATGTGCGCTCTGATTTTACCTTGGTCGATGTGGAGGCGGCGAAGGTGGATATCGTATTAGAGAAAATGCAGGGAGCGATGATTCGTGGACATAAGGTACTGATCCAGATTGATGAAGCGCCGAAGCGCAAACGCAGTCAATCGATGAGACAAGGCAAACATCATGGGGGAAGAAAGGAATCAAGTAAAGATGCAAGAAAGCCTGCGCCAAGGGAACGCAGAAGGGGTGCCGGTCGTCATGAGCGAAGTGTCCGCAAAAGTAAGGCAAAGAAGTAGGTCGCAGAGAAAGTGCCGTCTCTTCTATGAATAGAATGAGATATAGGCAAGTACGAATAGAGGAAAGAAAAGAGCCGGATGATTGGGCTCTTTCTCTTTTCTATCATCGATGAAATCAATGCGGAAATCTTCCCCTCTTGAATGATCCCTATCCACAATCACAAATTCATTTACATATGGACGATCACTCGATCGGCTTCATCTCCCACATGAGTATTCCATAGGATCATGCTTATAAGGATCATTTGCTTATGGTCTTTTTCCCTCATCCGCTTCTTTCATCGCCGCTATCTTTTCGGCTTTGATAGATATACTACGATGAGGATAAGGAATCTCAATGCCTTCCTTATCAAAGCGCTGCTTGATCGCTATGCGGATATCCGAAAGCATGGCATATCCCTGCGCATTGTTTTTGGAATAAACTGTGGTTTTTAACCGCATTCCGTTTTCCCCAAACTCCACCAAGCGAGTGACCACTTCCGGATCTCCCTGTTTGATCTGCTGGGGAGAGCGAATATCCATATAATTGGGGTGCTGCTTGATCTCCTCGGCAATGATGGCCATGGCTTTTTGCAGATCGCTTTCATAGCTGATCTCCAATTCCAGAAAATTTCCCTTTTGATTGCCTACTGCTGTGATATTTTCCAAAACTGCTTTGTCTATGACACTGTTGGGAATGATGATCTTCGTATTTTCCATTGTTTTAATGATCGTATGGCGTAGGGTGATATCGCTGACTGTCCCAAGCAATTCTCCCTCGTTGATCTTGATTAAATCACCGATGCGAAACGGTTGAAAAATTAAAATCATCATACCGTTGATAAAGTTTCCTGCCGCTTCCTGTGCCGCTAAACCGATCACGACCGCAATGACGCCGCTTCCTGCCAATATGGTTTTTAATACTGTCTGGAACGGGGTAAACAGATCCAGTATTGCATATGTGCAAACGGTATAGATCAATATTGTTTTACTGCGCATGAGCAGTTTGTTGTTTTTATGATGGCGGGAAATGAACTTGGTGGCAAATCGATTGATGATTCGCGCACTTAACAGCAGCAGCACACTTGTAAAAGCGGTGGTAAATAAGGAATACTTTAAAAAATCGATGTTTCCACCCCATGTTTCAAGTGTATCGATAATGGAATCTAAACTCATATGCATGCCTCCGCTCTGTATATATTATACATGATTTTTTCCTATCTTTCACTAGGAATTTGGCAGCCTTTCCTGAATAAAATGATCGCTATGGAGTGATTGCTGGAGATAGGAACGCTTTACCATATCATTACAGATATCCTAGCAGTGAGAATGGAAACTCGCAGCACTTCCAGCATGCTTTGATATGCGTATTGCCAGTTATGCTTCCATATTATAGGTAAATTAAGTGGAATTATGTGATATGGTTGAAAAGATCAAAAAAAGATATATAATAACAATAAGCGAGGGTGATGGACATGGAGGTCCGCAGTAAGGTCTTAAAAATCAGAAACCTTCCCCAAGGAAACAAGCGCATCGGCAGTATCAACGCTAAGCCATATGCGTTCTTTGTCGTTACTTTGATTGCGGGCATTCTGCTGGTGATGAAACAAAGCCATTTGATTGGCAGTATAGGGATCATTTTATCTTTATATCAATTATGCTTTACGCAAAATGAAAAGCTGGCGGAATTCTATGTGGATTATGCTGTATTTTATCATATCAACGATCATAAGGATGAATGCTTCCTTTTGTTTTGGGAGGAAGTAGAAGATTGGCAGTGCATCTGTAAGCACAGCGGCTATGACAGGATAGAGATTACCTTAAACAATCAGAAAAACGTATCGCTGCGCTGTGTGGATCAGCATAAGATCAATCGCTATTTGAAGCGCTTCACTCATATACAAAAGGAAGCACTTTCCCGCTCCAAGCTGCTTTGAGTGGATTTTACTGTTTTTTTATGAGAAAATAGCGTATAATGATGGCTATATACGAAATGGAGCGTGATACCATGGATCCATGGCAGACAATGAGTGAAGGAGTGCATCTGATCAAGGGCAAGCTGTTCAAATACAGTATGCTCCTATTTTTGAGCGGACTGGCGTCATCCTTTTTAAATACGATCGTTTCCACAGAACAAATGATGGAAAAACCCCAATGGATCATCCCATATCTGATTGTGGCAATGCTGTTGATAACGATCAGGAATACCATCTATATCGTATTTATCAAAAAAATCAGAAATGAAGTGTTTCAAAAGGAAGATGTCGTCTATTCTTTCCATAAACTGCCCTTGCATGTAATGAGTGCGATTTTATTTGAACTGTTACAGTTGGGTTTATCCTATGTATTGGTAGTATTAGGATCTTTTATGCCGATTCTTGTGATGCCGGCAGCGATCCTGATTCAAGGCGCTATTATCGGTGTATCTCTGTTTATTGCCTTTGCGATTTATGATGGGGCGCAGTCGGCTATGATGGTTGTCAACGGTTCTTTCCGGCTGCTGTGGAAGAATTTTCGCTTATTGGTGATCATGGCGATGCCTTTGGTGATCTGGCTGCTCGTTTATCAGCTGTTAAACAATATGATAGTCGTTCTTCTGGTGGATCAAACGACCCAGATCTCATGGGATGTGCTCAGCGAAGCCTTTGCCACAGCAGCATCGCGCAATTATGTGTATGGCTATGTATTGATTGAATTGGCGAATGTATTCATCGGCAGCATCATTGAGTGCATTCTCTTTAGTGCTTATGCGATTGTATATGAAAAGGAATGTATGCAGTTTTACAACTTTGCGATGAAGATTGAGGTTGATGTGATCAACGTGGAGGAAGCACAAAGCGATGATGCGCCATCACAGGAGGAAAAATCATAGGCGCTTATACACCCTTGAAGGGCAAGGAAAAGTAATGACGTAAAATTTATAAGAATGAATTATAAATTTTACGTTTTCTTTTTATGTCCATTGAAATTATCTTATAAAAGATGTATCATATAGGAAAGAGAGGTATGATACTATGATTGATTATCGCCTAATGACCTTCATGGATTTGCATGAAACGATGAATTATACAAAGACAGCACATAATCTGAATATCACTCAGCCGGCAGTCACCCAGCACATCAAATACTTGGAGCGCAAATACGGAGTGCATCTGTTTCTATATGAAAAGAAGCATTTACAGCTGACCAAGGAAGGCGAGTATCTGTATCAGCACGCATTGAGTCTGCTTGCCAATGCGAATAAGCTGTTAAGCGATATTCGTCATGTATCGGATGAAAAAGAAACGATCCGTATCGGCGCCACCATGACGATCGGTGAATATCTCATCCCCCAATTTCTGCTTGCTTTATATGAACAAAAGCCCCAGCTGGATCTTCAGCTGATGCTGGAAAATACCGAAACCCTGCTTGACAGTGTGCGGAATGGGATTCTTGATTTTGTCTTTATCGAGGGCTTATTTAATAAGGAAGAATTTCATACCAGATTGTTAAAAAAAGAAGAAATGGTACTGATTTTGCCCAAGGATCATCCTTTATTGTCCTATAAGAGCATCCGACTGGAAGATCTTTTGAGTGAGCGAATCTTTGTGCGGGAAAAGGGAAGTGGTACGCGCGATATCTTTGAACAGGAGTTAGAACAGCGCAATCTCTCCTTATCCAATTTCCACAGCTGTGTTCAAATCAATCACATCAATATGATCAAGGAATTGGTAGAAGGCGGTCTTGGGTTTTCCTTCCTGTA
>CANPNQ010000087.1 GCA_947575425.1 uncultured Erysipelotrichaceae bacterium | reverse complement strand
CCAAACCAACACTTCCTCCACTTTTGGCATACGTCACTTTTGTCCCTGTACTTGGTGTGGCTGTGGCTGTTTCAATCCATCCTGCACTTGCTTGAGTGATGCTTTTCTTGGTTTGTGTTGGAGTATCAAAGGCAACTGTAAGGTTGGTCTTTTCTACCGTAAATGATGTACACACTTTCGTATTGGAAGTTGCGCTGCTGGGATAGCCATTTGCATCAACAGCATTCACACAGAATTGATACGTTCCTGCCCTTAATCCTCCATTTATCAAATCAGGCGCATTGCTTTTTATTTTCACATTCAATGAGGTACTGCTGGAAGCATTACTGCTATTCAATCCATCCAATTCAAAATTCTGATACGTATTATCTCCGTTTGCTTCTATTGTATAGGTTAGCGGCATGACTCCTTGTGGATTGACTGTAATCTTTCCTACTGTCTGACCTGCATTTACATTTTTTGTATATTCATAATCATTGCCAGCGCTGGCGCCGCTCTGCGGTTGCTTCGTGTAAGTCAACTTATGCTCTGTAATTTCTAAAGGGAATCCGCTGGAAAGCGGTGATGCATAAACGGGAGCATTGTCCGCTGTATATTCCTCATTCACTAAAAATGCTTGATATTGCCCGATAGGTATATTGCTCGTATCAAAGCTTATGATGCCTGAAGCAGACGCAGTCTCTAGCGGCTCATAATATTTCAATTCACTCCCTGCCGTATCCGTCAACAACAATGATACGGTATTCGTTGTCCCTACTGTTGCATTGCTGTAATGCAGCGTGATGGTCGTACCCTTCATCGCTTTTTGAATGGAATCATTTTTACTGTTTTTTATATCATCAAATGTGATAGTGATGGGAGTATACGGCTTCAATACCCTAATTTTCATCGGATCGCCAACCGTATTCCATATATTTGATGTATTTGCAGTGGGATTTGTGATATCCGCTGTATAATTACTTCCTGAACCAGTGGAAAGAGCAAACACCACATCACTTAAATTCAATTTTGCGGTTGCCCTTAACGCCAGCTTTTTCGTCTGTACACTTTGTCCTGTCGCTACTCCCGTGTTACTAATAAAAGAAATCCAATTCGGCTTTGTTGAAGAACCATTGCCTGTCCAATAATCACGATCATACATTAACAAAAATAATTCCGACCGATCAATCAGTTGATAATCTCCTCCGTCAGGATTATATTGAGTTTCCGGATTCGTCAAACACCAAAAGCGGTTCTCTGTCATATATGGCTGCATATAATCGGCTGCAGTTATAGTAGAATTGTCGTTCATTGTAACATAAGAAGTACGCTCTATTATCATATTATCATCAATACTTCCACTTATGATATTTCCATTCAAAACTTCAAAATAGCTTTTTAATAAGCTTTTAGAATAATTATGATTCAGATTCGTCCAGTCACTATCGTTATAAACATAAGGTGTAACAGCATCCTCAATATGCTTGCTCATGGCAAGCCAAACATTGTTGCCACTGTTATTAGGATTTGCCTTTAACAGTTGCATTTCCATATGACTGCCATTATATAAAGTCCCCATATAAATGCGATCGCCCTGCTTCAAAAGCCCAACACGTCCTGTAGAATGTGTAGCTACCGCATAAGTACCTGCCGCATTCATCTGATGCATAAAGGCATATCCCACAGAGATGGAACCAGCCAAAGTAATACATGCAAGCAATATCTTTTTCCACATAACCATACATCCCTTTCTTTATGCGAATGTGTTCAATGTCCATTCTGCTCCAAATCCGACCTGATTTTGCCTTACAAACCCAGCATTCCCTCATATCGCCCATGCAAAAAAAGCGCAGATATTTCAGTCCCCACTGCATAAATGTACCATTTAGACACAAGATATAAAAATTACGTTCGATGAAATTCAAATTTTTTAATAAATTTTTTCAATATGATAAAACGAAAGATAGAATCAAAATTTTACTGGACGAAATCGCCATAAACCATTTCTAATGAAACACACCAGCCTTCATCCTCTAAATGCTGATAATAGATGCTATCATGTGCTTTCATAATCTGATAAAGATGATATACATCCTCCAGCTGCTCTTTATTTAACAGCTTCATTTCCTCCTCGCAGCAAGCCCATGTCTTGATCATATAATATGCACTTCTAGCGGAAGTAATTGTTCTGTTTCTGATTGTGACAGAAGGAAATGTATTGATCTCCTCCTCGCTCATCTGAGATCCAGACGCTTCCAAAGGAGCATTCTTATGCCCTGCCCATGTATAGATCCCGATACCGCCGGTTGCTAAAGCAACGCTGAGTAACGCTTTTCCTGCCCATGATAATCCTTTTGACCAATCGAAATTTTTATACACCCATATGCTATGTGCCTTAGGAATAATAAGATGTTCCAAAGACGACAAAAGCGCCGCAGAAATACATGCATCTAAAGAATGAAAATTTAATTCAATCCGATTCTCCCTCTCATATCGCTCAATCTTTGTTTTCAACAGAGAACGTGCATAGGAAAGCCGGCTCTTCACTGTCCCCTCCGGTATCTCCAGCAGCGCCGCGGTTTCTTCAATAGAAAACTGTTCTAAATAATGCAAAATCACAACCTCCCGCTGTCCCTGCGGCAGCTGGTCAATAAATGCATTCATCATTTCCTTATCACTATCGAATTTCAAGCGACAGGCTGGCTGCACATCCTCCCTTGTCTCCAAAAGATTGTGCTTTGCCTCAAAATGAGTATCATCATAGGTCATATACTTATTCTTACGAAACAAATTCTTACACTTAGAAATCGTAATCTTATTCAGCCAATACCTAAACAAATTGGGATTCTTCAAATCCTTGATGGTGCGTCTGATCTGCAAAAAGGTTTCTTGTACCACATCTTGACTATCGGCATCATTGTTACAAAAACGATTGGCGATGTAATAAGCAAGTTTTACATAACGCTCATATAATAAATCAAATGCTTGATCGTCATCTGCCTGAACCATACGGATCAATTCAACATCGCTAACCTCTTTGTTTATCATTGTACCACGCACCTCGTATTTATCTTAAATTGTCCGTTTGGTTTTGTCAATAAAAAATATTTTATTTTACTAATTTTTTTCTTATTTTATTTTTTTTTGCGAAAATAATCCGGGACTAACTGTTTTGCGCAAAAAAAGAAGCACTTTTATGCTTTTTTCTTTTATCGCATACCATGGATGACAGAAAAGAAAAGGTGTCAAAGTAAAGCCTTTCTACCCTTTCTTTTCTGCATGGGAAAACACAAAAAAGGATGATTTACAGGGTACAGATATATGATTTCATTTTAAATGAAGCAGGATCCTTCTAAAAAGCGAATGATGGAGAGGTTCCATAAATGAAAGGGGAACAGAAAGCCTCCTATTGGCTTCTTTGATCTCCATATGATATCATTCCAGTATACAGGGAAAGCGATACTCATACAAAGCAGGAGTTCATCTGTACTGATGCAAAAAAACACATGTTCCTTTCTACCATCTCCTGTAAAAAAAAGAAAACTTCGTCTTGTAACGAAGTTGTGGAACCCTGAAGGGTTCTTGTTTGGATTGAAAAAATAATGACGCAAGACCTAACTATTTTTAATTCTGGCAACACCACTGTCAATCGCCGCCTGTGCCACTGCCTCAGCAATCACTTGAGATACTTCCTTATTCAAAGCATCTGGGATGATATGATCACAGCTCAGTTCCTCATCACTCACTAAAGAAGCGATCGCTTTTGCGGCTGCGATCTTCATGGGTTCATTGATATCGGAAGCACGCACCGAAAGGGCGCCCTTGAACACGCCCGGAAATGCAAGCACATTGT
Organism: uncultured Erysipelotrichaceae bacterium; assembly: GCA_947575425.1. Taxonomy (GTDB): domain Bacteria; phylum Bacillota_I; class Bacilli_A; order Erysipelotrichales; family Erysipelotrichaceae; genus C-19. Next base: position 1,867 of record CANPNQ010000087.1, on the reverse strand, counting down.
TGATTTGGTTCGGAAAGTCACTGCGTCCTGTGCCAACAATATAAGCACCGCCGCGCTTCGCAGCTTCCGGCATGATCTCTGGGATTGGATTTGCCATAGCGAATACGATCGCCTTCTCTGCCATGGAACGAACCATTTCCTCACTCACAATATTGGGAGCCGATACACCGATTAGCACATCCGCACCTTTGAGCGCATCCTGTAGTCCGCCGCACTTCTTCTCTCGATTGGTACGCGCTGCCAATTTTCTTTGATATTCGCTCAATAAAGAGTGTTCACTTACAATGCCATCCTTATCACACAGGATTACATTGCCAAATTCCATATCCAACAACAGCTTGGCAATCGCACTGCCCGCCGCCCCGGCTCCGCTGATGACGATTTCCAGTTCCCCCATCTTCTTCTTGCTCAGCTTACATGCATTTAACAATGCCGCTGCCACAACGATCGCTGTACCGTGCTGATCATCATGGAAAACGGGGATATCGCAAAGCTCCTTTAACCGTGCTTCGATTTCGAAACAGCGTGGTGCCGCGATATCCTCCAAATTGATACCGCCAAAGCTTCCAGCCAATAAAGAAATCGTCTGAATGATTTCCTCGCTGTTCTTACTGCGGATGCAAAGAGGAATCGCATCAATATCGGCAAATGCATGAAACAAGGCGCACTTCCCCTCCATCACCGGCATACCTGCTTCCGGACCGATATCACCTAATCCAAGCACAGCGCTGCCATCCGTAACCACTGCAACACAATTCCCCCGACCAGTCAATTCATAAGATTGACTGACATCTTCAGCGATCTTTAAACAGGGCTGCGCTACACCGGGAGTATAGGCCAAAGAAAGATCTTCCTTTGTCTTTAGCGGCACCTTAGAAACCATGGATAACTTTCCTTTCCATTGTGCATGCAGACGCAGAGATTCTTTTGCATAATCCATTTGCACTCACCTGCCCTTTCGCCTATATTTCATCTGTTTCCCTATGGAGCCAAGCTGTTTTTTAGATGACAGCTTTTCTATCAAAGGCAAATACTGATCCACCAATGCCTTTTTTTCCTCCAGCTTTGCCTTGCGTGCCAACAGCTCCTTCACGATTTCATAACTCATATAAACACCAAGCGCAAAGCCCAGTACACGAACCGCTTGATCCATCTTATCCATATTGATATGATCCATAAGCGCATCCCATTTGGACGATTTCTCACAAAGCTTTGCCTGATCCAGCAGTTCCGCAAGCTGAGTGCTTAAAGCTTCCTCGCACTGTGCCGGATCACCGCTCACCATACTGCCGCTTTCCACATCTTCCCTTACAACACAACCGTCTCCAATGATCGAACAGCTTCCGATATGCACCCCCGGCAAAATCGTCACATTATGTCCGATATATACATGATCTTCAATCTCAACATCAGCGATACACTCCATATGCTTCTGTCGCAACATGGGATCCATGAGCGGTTTTACGGTAAGCACTCTAACATGATTTCCCATCTGCACATGATCACCGATCACAATTCTTCCTTCATCCTCAAACACCGCATAATGCCCACATGTAAAATCTCTGCCCACATAAATATGACTGCCATAGAAACGATATTGGCGAAATGCCGCTGTATTACGCTGCCATACTCTGCGGAAGGTATCTTCCTTGATCAGCTGTTTCTGCATTTTGTGATCTAATGTTTGTTCACTCATACTTCTCATCCCTTTCCATCATTCCTATTTTACCACGTTTCGCAGATGAATACTATGAAAAAAGCATCATTCCTTTGCCCTTATTTTCATAACAGAAGCATATGCAAATCATGGATCGGGAGTTTAACACCATAAAAAAAAGAGTAAATTCATATAGTGGCTTAAATAGTC
>CANPNQ010000086.1 GCA_947575425.1 uncultured Erysipelotrichaceae bacterium | reverse complement strand
TTGCTGAATATGACCTATTTACAAACAATGAAACAGATTTTACTCTAATGGATCGATATTTTGGCCCTTACATATGGCTAAATGACAAAGGTTCGACTACCAATGAACACGTACTTTATTGGGATGTTCCTTCGGGAGATAATATTTTCATTCCGGGTCATCAGTATATTATGGAAGGAAGGCAGTATTCGGGTCAGCATCATGCGGCTCGTTATATGCCACTCATCAAGATCAATCTTCCCCAAAAAGGGATTATTAAATCAGTATTGGCAGATCAAACAAACATCACAAAATATTTTTATGATTCTAAGAATCAATCTGGTATGACAATGGTTCATATCGATACTGTCGAAGGAGAAGGACCTTATCATTTCTATGTATATGATACGGATTCCAGCGGTAAAGGAAATGATACCATACCATCTAATTATTTCACCCTTGATGCAGACAATGCAAACGGGACCGCAAAGGCTAATTTGATTCATCCATTACCTGAAGGTTAAAGTTGTGGATGAGAGTACGAATGTTCGCTTGTATTATGAGCCAAGTGATTTTACGCAAGATACTTATCGAGCAAAAAAAACAGATGTGATCCATATTTCTATTAAGAAGTCTACGCCTGCCATTGCATTTGATATTCCCAATCAAGCAAAGATAAGCGTAGCAGATGCACAAGCGGGATGGAGTGAGACGGCGACCGCCAATCCGAATACGAACGCCAAGATTACTTATTCTAAAAGTGGTGGCAGTGTCGGTTTAATTAATTTGGATCCTGATACCGGTGCGATCACTTATGCTGGAGGTGGTTATGGCAAAGTGACAATCAAGGCAACAGTTGACGATGATCCACTCAGCGCATATGATGGTTACAATCCCGCTGATACGACAAAGGAAATTGTTATTTATCGAGAAGTGAGTGGTAATGTAACACCGCATACCAATTCTTCTGATACGATTAATCCTACCTTTCAGACAAGCGATGCCAATATCAAACCAAATGGTGTAATCGGTACGATTAAGGGTACATTGGGTACACCCGATAATGGCACAAGCGGCACAACTACTTATACGTATGGAATCAAAAATATTGATGATTATAATTACTTCAGCGTCAATCCTAATACAGGAGAAATAAAAACAACCGCCGATTTATCGACAACCACAGGTTCTTACAATATTACGGTAACAGTAAGTGATAAATGGAGCACCAAGGAGATACCGGTAACGATCAGTGTAGGCTTGGCTGCGGCAGAGAACTTGAAATTCTATGAGAACAGTACATCCAATACAGTGATCAATACCAAAACAGTGAATTTCACCGATACGAATGTATCTGTGTTTGCGACAGTCAAAGGAAGCAGTAATACCAATCCGGTGACTTATAAAATACAGGATGGCTCCACCCATGTGATCGAGGTCAATCCCAACAGCGGAGCAATCACGATCAGGGGTGTAGGAACTGTAACTATCGTCGCAGAGAAACAAGGCGCCAGTGGACAGGCAGATGCACAAGCAACATTGACCTTTACGGTAACGACAGGAGATCAGAACTTTATCTATACGGATTCTACTTTAAGCAATGAATTACCAAAGAGTGGCGGTATCTACTCTCCCTATGTTGAACCCTATGCGCCAAGTAAGACATTCCAGTTATATACCAGCGGATATCCAAGCGGAAGCACAGTCACATACCAATTAAAGGCAGGAAGTCCAACGGATGTGATCAGCGTAGATCCTAGTGGTTTGGTAACGATATTAAATGCAAGTTTGAATAATCAAAAAGGAAATGTGATTGTACAGGCAACGAGCCATGATCCAAGTGGAAACTATGTGGATAAAACGATCGAACTACCGATAGATATCGATAAAGGGGTAAGAGTGATAGCGTTTGAAAAGAATCCGATCACGGTAGTGAATGGAACAGGAAGTATCACCCCAAACATGTTAACGGATGGAGTATTAGATACAGAAGGAAATACCATGGTGGAAATAGATCCAAGTGAGGATCATAGTATCGCATGGACGAATGATGGAGAAACAATTCAATACAGTTGGAATGACGCAAGTGGAAAGGATATCAAGCTTCATGCGACAAAGAGCGCAGATCGCAATTATAAAGAGGCGAAGGCAGAAGGAACCCTTCATATCTTAGGAGCGGATGAAGCATCGCTTACGATCACAACACCGGGAAAGATCACGTATGGAGATCACTTTACGATACGAAGCACACAGGATGACAGTATGAGTACAAATGTCCAGTACACCTTTGAAACAGATAATCAAGTATTCATCAGCGCTCCACAGGTGAATGGAAACAAGGCAGAATTTGATGCGATTGGAAACAGTGGAAGTACAGAGATCACGATCAAGGTGACACGGACAGCCGATGGAGAATTACCACTTACCAAGAGTGTGAAGATCAAGGTATTACCGAAACCGATCACGATTGAGATAGAGGATAAGACAAAGAAACGCTTAGAAGAAAATCCGACACTGACAATCAAGGATATCAGTCATGAATTGGTTTCATGGAATGGAGTAAAAGATAACGTAGATACGAGTGTGATTCAGTTAAGCACCACCGCGGGAAAGTATAGCCCAATCGGTTCTTATCCGATCACAAGCAAAAACTATACAACATTAAATGACAACTATCCCAACTATATCTTCACCATAAAGGAAGGACTTCTGAATGTCATAGACAATGGAAACAAGGATTTCTGGGATGTGGATGATGATGGATGTCCGGACTTGAACATACAGATCAAGGATGAGGAAGGCAATGATATCACGATCAATGGAGATGTCAATGAGGATGGCATACCGGACTACAACATTGACAGTAATGGAGATGGAAAGCCAGACTTGAACATAGATACGGATAGTGATGGCAAACCTGACCTCAATCTAGTGATTCTGAAAGAATGGAAGCCAAACAAATGTGTGACCTTAGGAGATATCCAATACTCCAGCGGTATTACCGCCAAGCCGCAGATCAACATAGATGTAGATGGCGATCTGATCCCCGATATTGACATTGATACAAAGGGTGATTTCAAACCACACTTAAATATATCTAAGGATGGGAAAACTCCGGTTGTGAATATCACTAAGATCCATGATTGGAAACCGGATCAAGATTATAAGTGTCAAGGATTACAATATGATTCAGTGGATGAAAAAGTGTATCAACCATACTTGAATATCGATACAGATGGAGATGGCAGACCTGATGTGAATATCGATTTAGATGGTGATGATGTGGCAGACATCAACATTGACACAGATGGCGATCTGATCCCTGATGTGGATATCGACAGCACAGGAGATGGAAAACCCGACATCAACGTGGACATAGATCGGGATGGGAAGCCGGATGAAAATCTGAAGGATATCAGCGAGTGGAAACCGGAGCATAATGTAAATGAACCATTTGAATACGATACGATGCATTTTGATGAACCGGAAGATCCCAAGGATGATCAAAAAGGGCAAGATGCGCCAAACAAAGACGTACAGGGAAGCTATTATCCGGGGGATCATGTAGGAGGAGCGTTAACAGGTGATACAACGAATATGATGATGTACATGGAACTTGGCTGTATGTCACTAGGAATGATGTTATTCATTCTATTCAAAAGAAAACAAGAAGAATGACTAAGTTGAAAGATACATTTTAATATCAGAATGTATACAAAAGTAGACATAACGAGACAGGGCAAATCAGTAATATTTTCCCTGTTTTCCTATGCTGAAACGTATATTTTAATATCTTTTTCCTATGTCCATGAATGTCTACTTAAATAGACACTTATAGGGAAAGGATGTATGGTTATGTGGAAGAAGTTATTGACATCATTAATCGCTTTAATGGGGACTTTTACGGTGGGATATGCGTTTTATAATCAACAGATGAGTGCGGCTCCGGTGGCACATCCTTACTATGCGGTTGGTGATGCGTTTGAACGTACAGGAACTAGTACATTTGAAATGGGTGGCTATACTTGGTTTTTATTTTATACTGATGGGGATTATGGCTATTTCGGCTCACATGATAATGCATGCGGAGGCTCTTATTTGAATACAACGGATGCTTGTGTCGTGGATACCGCAACTGCTTTTGCGAGCGGTCATGACGATGATACTGGATTTTTTATAAGGTCAAGCATTATTAATAATATAAAACCAATGTCGCTTAATGAGTATATGCTGGTTACTAGTAGTGAAACAAATTTAGCACCTATGGATCTTTTGAGACCTGATTACGGTATATGGCTAGAGGATAAAGATCCGGCGACAGGATATCGTTATATGTATTGGAAAAATGGTTATGGTAGCTATAATACTTTAGCTGTGAGCGGATATAATTATATATTTAGCGGTATGAATGCTATGGGAAGCTCTCACTATTTGCTTTATATCCCTATTGTAAAAGCTAGGCTTCCACAAAAGGGGATCATTAAAACGATTAGCTCCAGTAGCACGAGCATATCAAAGCCTTATTCTGACGCACTTAATCAGATTGGACAAGCAATCGTGAGTATAGATACGACAGAAGGTGAAGGACCTTATCACTTTTATGTTTACGATACAGATGCCAGTGGGAATGGCACCTATGCAACACCTTCTGCTTATTTTTCATTGAATGCCGATACAACGAATGGAACAGCACAAATTAAGCTTTTAAAACAGCTACCTGCTGGAGATTATTATTTTAAGGTGAAGGTTGTGGATGAAAGTACGAATGATAGATTATATTATGAACCGGGTGATTTAACTCAAGATCCTTACCGCACAAAGGAAACAGGCGTAATTCATGTGAAAATCGATCGAGTGCAGACAACCATTGCTTTTGATGATCCCAATCAGACAAAGAAAAGCATATCGGATGCACAAGCAGGATGGAATGAAACCGCTACTGCGACACCTAATAATGGTGTGAAAATCACTTATTCCAAAGTTGGCGGGGATATCAGTTTGATTGATATTGATCCTGATAGCGGTGAGATTACGTATAAAGGTAACGGTGCTTATGGCATAGTGAAGATACGGGCAACTGCCGATGATGATCCAAGCAGCGGGGAAGATAATTACAATACTGCCTATACAGAAAAAGAGATTGTGATCTATTCTCAAGTAAATGGCAGTGTAATACCGCATGTCAATTCTTCTGATGTCAATACGCCAACCTTTACCGCCGCTGATACCAATGTGAAAATCAATGGTACAATCGGAACGATCAAAGGGGAGCCGGGAACACCGGATAATGTCACAAGCGGAAATATCACGTATACGTATGGAATCAAGAGTGATGGAGATGGATCGTTCTTCGCAGTGAATGCTACGACAGGCATGATCACCACCAAAGCGAATTTATCGGTGGGAAGCTATCAGATCACCGTGACAGTCAGTGATAAATGGAGTACCAAGGAAATCCCGGTTACGATCAATGTAGGAGTAGCGGCAGCAGAGGATTTAAAATTTTATGAGAACAGTACATCCAATACGGTGATCAATCAAAAAACAGTGAATTTCACTGATACGAATGTATCTGTGTATGCGAGCGTCAAAGGTAGTACCAATACCAATCCTGTAACTTATAGTTTAAAAGCAGGAGAGCCAACCAATGTGATCGATATCAATCCCAATAGCGGCGCAGTGACGATCAAAGGCGCAGGAACGGTAACGATTGTCGCAACGAAAA
>CANPNQ010000085.1 GCA_947575425.1 uncultured Erysipelotrichaceae bacterium | reverse complement strand
TCCTGCATACAATTTTTAATGATCGGCCCTATGACCGTTCCACCATAAAGAATATCGTTTTGCGGTGCATCTGCCGCAATGTATAGGACAATCTGCGGATCATCCATCGGCGCTGCGGCAATCATGGAGAGAATGTATTCTCCGGACAGATAAACCCCATTCTGTGCTTTTTGTGCCGTTCCGGTTTTTCCTCCGATTTGATAGCCTTCAATATAGGCTGGTTTACCGCCGCCGTTCGCGACGACGCTCTCTAAGGCATAGCGCATTTGATCACTGGTCTCCTTGGATATCACCTGTCGTTTGATGGTCGGCTGAAACTCTAATATCGTATCATGAGTGATAGGGTCCTCGATCGCCTTTGTGATATAAGGCTCATACAGCGTTCCTCCGGTGATGATGGCTGAAAAGGCAGTAACCAGTTGAAATTGTGTGACAGATAAGCCCTGACCGAACGCAACCGTTGCCTGCTCCACCTCGCCCATTGCTTCCTTTTTGAACATGATGCCGGTACTTTCACCAGGCAGATCAATTCCAGTCTTTGATCCAAAACCAAAATTAGTCACATAGGAATACAGATGATCCAATCCCATTCTGCGACTGATCTCCACAAAACCTGGATTAGAGGAATTTTCCAATACTTGAAGGAACGTCTGAAGTCCATGCCCTCCTGCCTTCCAAGATTTGATGCGGGCTCCCCCTACCATTTCATAGCCAATATCCATATACGTATCTTTGAACATATCAAACAATTTCAGATCCAAAGCCGAGGAAAAGGTCACAGATTTAAAGGTGGAACCAGGTTCGTAGCTTTTCCAAATCGGCAGATTACGATTGTAGATATCGCTATCATAGTCTTCATAATGATTGGGATCAAAATCCGGTTTGGATACCATGGCCAAGACTTCTCCGGTATTGGGATCCATAGCGATCGCCAAGGCATTTTGCGGATGATAGCGCTCCATCAGATTGTTTAGTTCCCGCTCTACGATATTTTGAATGTTGGCATCAATCGTCAATTTTACATTCATCCCCCGCCCCGGTGCTTCATAGGTTTCATTGTACAATTCTACATTATGCCCCTTGGCATCAAAAGGAATGTTCAATGCGCCGCTTTTGGCGCTCAATATGGAATCATACTGAAGCTCCAATCCAGCCAAACCCTGATTATCAATTCCGGTAAAGCCGAGCACCTGCGCCAAGTAATTATTGTTGGGATAATGACGCAGGGAATCCTGAACCAAGTATACCCCCGGCAAATCCATTTCCTCCAGTTGTATCGCTTGTTCATCCGAGATCAGCCGACCCTCCGGCTGTATTTTCTGCGTGCTGACCTTTTTGGTTATGGTCTCATAGATTTTGGCTTCGTCCGCCTCCAATACCGCTGCCAGTTGTTTCGCTGTGCTTTGTGGATCAACGATCTGTGCCGGCACCACCATGATGGATGTGGAAGGAATATCATGTGCCAGTACTTCTCCGTTTTTATCCAAAATACTGCCTCTGAGACCTGCGATCGTAAAATCACGTTCCCATAAATTCAAAGCCTTCTCCATAATTTCCCCATGATGAAAGATTTGTTCATACCCCAGTTTTCCTAAGATTAAGGAAAAGATACAGGCACAACAGAGAAATATGATTTTAATACGCTTTTTGACCTTGCCACGAATCATGGTTCATCCACCTCTGTCACATTTTATGCAAAAGAAGGCAGCTTCATGTCTGACGCTTTTAAGCAGAGTCATGTGGCATGGAACAATCGAAGCATATTTTGTTTGTCTTTGTTCGCCATAAAAAAGCCCGCCAAAGTATGGGGGGCTTGGTTTATTCTTGCGCTACGCCAGCATTAGAAAATACTGAGGATAAAAACGAGACTCTTGATCATTTCTCGTGGCTTCAATGCTTTATTCGATTCCTAATACTTATCATTAAAACATCAGTTTGCTTTTCTTCCATTATTTATATTTCATAAACTTATGCTTCATTATTATATCCCCTTTAATTCCTGATATAAGCGCTTTGCATAGCCATCGCTCATACCAGCGATAAAATCACATCCCAGCAGCAGACGATCATATAAACGATCGCACTGCGCTTTGCCGACTACACTGCGATGGTAAGCATTCAGATAGTTGCGCGACAGTAAATCAATATATTTTGCTTGAATTTCACTCAGCCTCTCCTCGCTGTCATATACGATAAGAGCATCCATAAAGCGATCAAGCAGAAAGGTCAGAATCTCGTTGCCCATCAGTTCCAATTTTAAAATAGGCGCAATATTGTAGATGTTTTCAAAAGAAAACTGCTTTAGCGCAAAGATCAGCTTCGCTTCACTGCATACTGCCAGCAGTTCTTTCGCAAAGCTGCCGCTCATGATCTCCTCATAATGTTCAATAAAGGCATTGCGTACACAGGTAATGCAAAAGGATTGTTTACGGGTTAGCCAATCAAATACTGCCTGCTTATAAGGATCAAACCCTTTCTCTTTTTGTTTCTTTTGCTGGATGGCATAATCCAAAGCACTTTGTAAGCGCTGGGCACCGATCTCATCCCCGCACCTTACAATCAGTTCGTAAAGCTGGGCATAGGTATATAATCCCTTATTATACCCATCCTCCAGATCCGCAAAGGTATAGGCTAGATCATCTGCCGCTTCCAATATGAATGCTAAGGGATTGCGGCAATCCACACATCCAGTATTCGCTTTGATTTGCGCAACCTGCTTTGCCTCGCTTTGAAAATATCCGATCTTCTTTTTCAATAGCGAACGCTCGCTTTTCTCCTTCTGATCCTGTGCATGCTTTTCTAAGGAATCACACGGATATTTGATGATAGCATCCATGACCGCTGAGGTTAAATGCATTCCATAATCACTGACATGCCGATGTAGCTTTAATACGATGCGAAGCGCCTGTGCATTGCCTTCATAATAGTACAGATCGAATTTTTGGGCATCACTGAGATAGGCGGATAACGGTTTCCCCTGAAATTGTTTATGTTCAAGATGATGATGAAACCAGTTGCGAATTGCTGTTTCTCCAAAATGACCAAACGGCGGATTGCCGATATCATGTAATAAAGCGGCACAATTCAGCGTTTCACCGATTGTCAGTGCATCCACCTCCTTCTCCTCCAAGTGCAGCTGGGAGATTTTGGCGCATACCTGCTTGGCAATCAGCTTCGCAATGGAAGCTACCTCCAAGGAATGGGTCAATCTTGTCCGTACAAAATCGCTGTGATCCAAAGGAAAGACCTGTGTTTTATCCTGTAAGCGCCGAAAGGAAGCGCTGCGGATAATGCGCAGATAATCACTTTCCATCTCACTGCGATAATCACGATAATCCTGTTCTTTTGGCAAATCGGGAATTCGCCTTTCACTCGTTATTTGTTCCCATGTAAAGCGTGTCATAGTTTCACCCCTTCTTTAATTATACTACATAATCAGTCCAGCGCATAGAATGAATGCGTGTGAGTAGCCCATAATTCCCGTGTCCTTATTCCTATCGTTATCCTCTATGATATCTTTGATAAAACATAATAAAAGGGCGCTATCCTATCTTGGCATATAACATCTATTATCCTCGAATGATCTGCCAATGGGAGTCTTGCCCCTCACAATCATCCTTCCTGCCTAATGCAGCGTTTTATTGCATCAAAACGCATAAGAAAAGGCAAAGAGATTCTTTGTTTCTGCTTATTGAACAAGGATTTCGTTATATTTTCTATACCGGAAAATATAAAAAAGCCTCTATGAAAGGCTCATTTACTCATATGGTGGAGGTGAGGGGAGTTGAACCCCTGTCCAAAAGCAGCCCCACATATAAACGTCTACAGCTTATCCCATGGCTGCGTATTCCACAGGTTGTGCATGGGCAAACGCCTGTGGAAGTTGTCCGATCAGATTTTCGTGAGGATAGACTCGAACCATCCCTCCTCCTTACATTTCACTATGGTTAAGCTCCACAAGGATGCCGCGAAATGAGAGCATCAATGGGAGGCTGCGAACCGTTATTGGTTAATTAAGCAGCGTATGCAACGGCACGGTTACCACCGAACACGTTAGCAAGATTTGTTTTAGCGTTTCATTTGTTTGGTTATTACGTAACCACTCGGCTGCGGTTTATATCAAGCATACCCCTGTCGAAACCGATACACCCCCGTGATCGGCAGTGTTAGTGTATCACAAATTCGTGAGAACTACAACTGTCATTTGTCTATAGCTGCTTTTTTAACGCTTTTTCTATTTCCCGTTTGGCGTCTCTTGCTTTTTCACTTTCCCGCTTATCATGGAGATTTTTACCTTTGGCAAGAGCAATTTCCATTTTCGCCATGCCCTTTTCTAAATACAGGGATACAGGAACGATCGTAAATCCCTTCAGTTTTACCTTTTCCTGAAGCTTTTTGATCTCCTCCTTGTGTAACAACAATTTTCTGATCCTCGTCTCATCATGATTGAAGCGGTTGCCGAAATCATATGGAGGAATGTGCATTTCCTTGATAAATGCCTCATTGCCCACAAAGCTGATATACGCATCCTTCAACTGCACACTTCCCTTACGGATTGATTTGATCTCTGTTCCCTGAAGCACAAGTCCTGCCTCAAAACGATCCAATAGAAAGTATTCATGACTGGCCTTGCGATTCATGGCAATCATTTTGCTCATCCTATCATCTCCTGTCCGTTGGACTTCCTAATTATATGCCATAAATATAAGGATATCAATAAACGACTTCAATCTGTTCAGGGTTCCCGACAATTTCATTTGTCAGATCAATAAAAAACTGTCGTGATATCTCTTGGGATAAATAGTGCTGACCAGCCAGATCATCCGTATAATCCTTCAAAGCATATACCTTAAAATCAGAGATACCTTTATTATATTGTGTCACTGTCGGGTATAACTGCGCATGCTCGATACGTATTTCCCCGCTTTTGCCATCCTTGACGACCGCAAATTTCGCCATGCCGCCCAACATCGTATCGCCGCTGTCCTGTGCGGAAAGGAAGTTACCAAGAGAATAATAGACCAAGGTTCTTTTTCCATCCTTTGAAGTCAAATATTCTGCGCCTTCCAATACATGCGGATGGGACCCGATGATCACATCCACACCTTCATCGCTTAACAGCTGTGCCAAATAACGCTGTTCTTCACTGGGCGTATAGGAATACTCCACGCCCCAATGCATGCTCGCAACGATCACATCACAGTTTCCTTTTAACGCCGCAATATCCACTTTCATCTTTTCCTCATCAATCAAATTAACCAAATATTCCTTCCCCTCCGGCATGGATAAGCCATTCAAGCCATAGGTATAATTTAACAGACCGATCCGCAATCCATGGATCGTGAGGATACGCTGTGTCTGTGCCTCTTGTGCACTGCGATTCATTCCCGTGGCAATTACCTGATCATAGCGATCCCATAGGGATAGCTGATTTAAAATAGCCTGTTCGCCCCAATCCATGGCATGATTGCTTGCCTGCGAAATCCAGTTAAAGCCAGCATCCACCACCGCTACACCGATTTCCTGAGGTCCGTTGAACTGCGGATAGTGTGATAATCCCAACTCTGTGCCACCCAGCACCGTCTCCTGATTGATGTTTTTTACATCCACACCCTCCATATACGGTTGAATCGGATCATACATCGAATGAAAATCCATTCCCTGCTCACTCACATGATACGGATCGGAAAAGATCGCACCATGAATCAGATTATCACCGACCGCCAAAAAAGATACTCGAATA
>CANPNQ010000084.1 GCA_947575425.1 uncultured Erysipelotrichaceae bacterium | reverse complement strand
TGTGGAAGAAGCGTTGAAATTAAAGGAAAGCATGGGTGCGAGCGTTACTATAATTTCTATGGGACCTCCTCAGGCAGCGGACATGTTAAAGGAATTGTATGCTCGTGGTGTTGATGAGTGCATCCTGATCACCGACCGTAAGTTTGCCGGTGCCGATACATGTGCAACCTCCTCTACTTTGGCGGCCGCATTGAAGAAAACCGGTTATGATCTGATCATTGCCGGACGTCAGGCGATCGATGGTGATACAGCGCAGGTAGGACCGCAGACCGCTGAGCGGCTGGGAATTCCGCAAGTAACCTATGTAGATGAGATCAAAGAGATCAGCGATACAAGCATTACGGTGAAGAAGGCGTTGGAGGAGAGCGAGGAGATCATCGAGGCAAAACTTCCGGTTGTATTGACAACCTTAAACGGTATGAATACGCCACGTTATATGAACTGTAACGATATTGTTGACTGCATGAACAAAGAAGTGATTGTCTGGACCTTTGATGATTTGAGCATCGATGAAAGCAAGGTTGGCTTGGCAGGTTCTCCGACAAAGGTTCATCATACCTTTACTAAGGATGTTTCCGCGGCGACGGAAACCTTCACCCTGCCGGCAGGGGAAGCAGCGAAATTAATTGCGAAAACATTGAAAGAAAAGCAATTGATCACGAAATAAGGAGGACACAAACAATGGCTAAATTTGAAGGATATAAGGATATCTACGTATTTGTAGAGCAGAAAAACGGGGAAATCGCAAATGTCGGCTATGAATTGATTTCAGAAGCGAGAAAATTGGTTGCGTCCATTCCTCATATGAATTATCAGGTTGTCGCTGTGTTGCTTGGCAGTGATATCAAAGGAAAGGCACAGGATGTTATCGCGCATGGTGCAGATAAGGTGATTGTAGTGGATCATCCGCTGCTAAAGGATTACTCCACTCAATTCTATACCGACGCCATGACACAGGTCATTAACGAATTCAAACCGGATTCCCTGTTGACAGGTGCTACGGTATTGGGACGTGATTTGGCACCGCGTGTAGCCGCAAGAATCAATGCCGGACTGACTGCCGATGCGACAAAGATCGAAATGGATCCGGAGAAAAAGGATGAGGCATTGTTATTAGTAACACGTCCGACTTTTGGCGGAAACCTGTTTGGAACCATCATCTGTCCGGATACCCGTCCGCAGATGGCAACCATCCGACCCAACGTATTTGCGATGGATGCACCGGATGCCAACCGCAAGGGTGAGGTAGTAGAATTCATTCCGTCTTTTACAGATACTGATCCAAAGGTCGTTGTCAAAGAAGTAATTGCCAAGGTTATCGAGGGAATCGATATTACAAAGTGTGATATTTTAGTCGGTGCTGGTCGCGGCGCAGAGGACTGTCTGGATATGGTTCAAGCTGTTGCCGATGAGTTGGGCGGCGCAATGTGCGCGTCCCGTGCAGTTGTCGATGATGGCTTTGCGGATAAGGCCATTCAGGTTGGACAGACCGGAAAGACCGTTCGTCCAAGCTTATATATCGCTTGCGGTATTTCCGGAGCTTGCCAGCATGTTGCCGGTATGGACAAGTCAGATATGATCATCGCAATTAACCGTGATCCGCAAGCAGAAATCTTCTCCGTTGCGAACATGGGCTTTGTTGGAAATGTAGAGGAAGTATTGCCTTTGTTGAAAGAGGAGATCATCGCTGCAAAAAAAGCATAGGCGATCTTGCTGTCATGGAAGTGGTGAGATGTATTCATATATATCCTCAGCACATTCAGGCAAGGGAATCAACAGTGTAAGAATCAGCAAATAAAATAAAAAAAGGAGATCAAAAACATGAAAAAAATCGGAGTTATCGGCGCAGGAACGATGGGCCAAGGCATTGCGAACGCTTTTGCGACCAATGGTTATGATGTTACCGTATGCGACATCAAATTGGATTGGGCACAGGGCGGCATTGACAAGATCGGCAAAAAGCTGGATAAGCTTGTCGCAAAAGAGAAGATCACCGCAGACAGCGCAAATGAGATCAAAAACCGCCTGCATGCAGGAGAATATAAGGATCTTGCGGACTGTGATCTGATCGTAGAAGCGGTGCTGGAGATCATGGAGACAAAGAAGGAACTGTTTACAACTTTGGATGAGATCTGTAAAGAGGATTGCATCTTCGCAACGAACACTTCTTCCTTATCTGTTACTGAGATCGCAAAGGGAATCAAGCACAATGTGATCGGTATGCATTTCTTCAATCCGGCAGATCGTATGAAATTGGTGGAAGTCATTTCCGGTATCAATACATGCGAAAAAACCAAAGAGACTATTTTGGAAGTTTCTAAATCCTTGGGCAAGACTCCAGTAGAGGTTTCCGAAGGTCCGGGATTTGTTGTAAACCGTATTTTGATCCCCATGATCAATGAAGCGATTTTCATTTATCAGGAGGGATTGGCATCTGTAGAGGATATTGATACGGCAATGAAACTAGGTGCTAACCATCCGATGGGACCATTGGCATTGGGTGATCTGATCGGTTTGGATATCGTGCTTGCCATTATGGAAGTCATGCAGAAAGAAACTGGAGATCCGAAGTATCGTCCTTGCACATTGCTGAGAAAAATGGTACGCGGCGGTAAGCTAGGTCAAAAGAGCGGTGTAGGTTTCTACGACTATACGAAATAATCAATCCAATCGAAGGTGAATCGTAAATTTCATCCGAAACGCGTTGAAATTATATGCGATTCGCCTTTTTCCAAATGAATGGCTTGATCTTGTCAGAATACGCAAGTCTACATCATCGCAGGATTGATAAAAAAGTGTATACGGATAGAGAACAAGGAAATGATAAAGATAGGATGCGATGGGAGAAAAAAGAAAAGCATAGGCGGGATTGCATCACCTCAATCTATGCAATTCCATCGTCTTATGAACAGTGATAGTAATTTAATAAAGCCAATATAACAAAATATGCTGAAAGGCATCACGGTAAAAATAACAAATGAAGGAGAGGATAACCATATGGAAACCATTTTATTACATACGGAACATCATGTTGCAACGATTACGATCAATCGTGAAAAAGCATTGAATGCATTAAGCACACAGGTATTGACGGAACTGAATGAAGCATTGGATAGGGTAAATGCCGATCAGGATGTATATTGTGTCATTATCACAGGCGCAGGAAATAAGTCCTTTGTGGCAGGCGCAGATATTGCGGAAATGAAGGATAAAAGTGTAGAGGAAGCAGCGGCTTACGGTAAATTCGGTAATGAGGTGTTCCGTAAGATCGAAACTTTCCGCTGCCCTGTGATTGCGGCTGTCAATGGCTTTGCGCTGGGAGGCGGATGCGAGTTGGCGATGAGCTGTGATATTCGCTTAGCCGCAGACAATGCTGTATTCGGTCAGCCTGAGGTTGGCTTAGGCATTACTCCCGGCTTTGGCGGTACGCAGCGCTTAGCACGTTTGGTTGGCGCTGGAATTGCCAAGGAAATGGTTTTTGGCGCACGCAATATCAAAGCAGAGCGTGCTTATGCAATCGGATTGGTCAATGCACTATACCCGGCTGAGGAACTCATGAATGCCGCTTTGAAAATGGCTAGCGGTATTGCCAAAAATGCGCCGATTGCTGTGGCAAACGCAAAACGGGCTATCAATAATGGCTTACAGGAAAATATGGATGGCGGTATTGCGATTGAAGTAAAAGAATTTGCGGATTGTTTCCGTACAGAGGATCAAACTTATGGTATGACCTGCTTCTTAGAGAAGGCAAAGGAAAAGCACTTTTCCAATAAGTAAAAAAGATGGACAGATAGAGTACAGCGCCCTTGATATGCTTATCAGGGGTGATGGATGAAAGGAGGAATCCTTGTGAGTAAAATCATGAGTGCGGCAGAAGCAGTTTCACTGTTAAAGGACGATGATACGCTATGCATTGTTGGCTTTATCGGAAGCGTTCTGCCGCAGGAACTGATCGTAGCATTGGAAAAGCGGTTTTTGGAGACAGGCAGTCCCCGTGATCTGACACTACATTTTTGTACCGGTGGCGGAGATGGCGATCAGCGTGGAGAAAATGCGCTTGCGCATGAGGGTTTGCTGAAGCGAATTGTCGGGGGACACTTTGGCTTGGTACCGCAGTTACAGAAAATGATCGCAGAGAATAAGGTGGAGGGCTACAACCTGCCTCTTGGAACGATTGGACATCTGTATCGTGACATTGCGGGAGGAAGATTGGGAACTGTGACCCATGTCGGATTAAAAACTTTTGTCGATCCGCGTTTAGAGGGCGGAAAGATGAATGCGCGTACCAGCGAGGATCTGGTGGAATTGGTAAATATCGCAGGAGCAGAGCGCTTGCTTTATAAAGCCCAGCATTTGGATGTAGCATTTATGCGTGCTACGGTCTGTGATGAGGATGGCAACTATACGATGGAGAAGGAAGCAAGTGCCTTGGAATCCCTTGCCTTGGCGCAGGCGGTACATAATCAAGGAGGGAAAGTCATTGTTCAGGCAGAAACTATTGTGAAAGCAGGAACCTTGGATGCCCGTAAGGTAAAGGTACCGGGTATCCTTGTCGATGCAATCGTCCAAAGTGTGCCAGAAAACCATATGCAAACCTATGTGGCGCAATACAATCCGGCTTTTTCCGGAGAATGCCGTGTCCCGGTAGACAGCATGGAGCCGATGCCGTTAAATGAACGTAAAATCATTGCTCGTCGAAGTGCGATGGAGTTGATTCCTGGTGCGATCATCAATTTGGGGATCGGAGTGCCGGAGGGAATTTCCAATGTTTCCAATGAGGAAGGCTTGCCGGGCTTAAAGCTGACCGTGGAGGCTGGTGGGATCGGTGGTTTCCCAAGCGGAGGAAATGCATTTGGGGCAGTGACCAATCCTGATTGTATCATTGATCTTCCTGCAATGTTTGATTTCTACGATGGCGGGGGTTTGGGTCAGGCCTTTTTGGGACTGGCGCAATGCGATCGCTTCGGTAACATCAATGTGTCCAAATTCGGGCCGAAAATAGCCGGCTGCGGCGGTTTTATCAATATCACCCAAAATACGAAAAACGTCGTTTATTGCGGAACCTTCACCGCTGGTGGTTTAAAGGTAGCGGTTGGAGATGGCAAGATTACCATTTTGCAGGAAGGCAAAGTAAAAAAATTCATACAGGATGTGGAGCAAGTAACATTCTCTGCGGAATATGCGAAGGAGAATCATCAAAACGTCATGTATATCACAGAGCGTGCGGTATTCCGCCTGCTGAATGGTGTGTTGACGTTGACGGAGATTGCTCCGGGTATTGATTTACAGAAGGATATTTTAGATCAGATGGAATTTCACCCGGCTATCGCCGATGATTTGAAACTGATGGATGAGCGATTGTTTCATCCTGAAAAAATGGGCTTATCAGAATAAATAAAAAGATCAAGCGTGAATGAAGTGCATCTCAAAATTTGGAAGCAAATGATGGAGGTGCATTTTTATATATCAAGACAAAAAGAGAGAAAAACGGTAGTTGCGAAAAAGAAAAGCAGGAATGCTGTTCATTCCAAAGAAATAAGTGCTACTATATTTCAAAGCAGCTTTACGTAAAAAAGCCATACGCTCCCATCTGCGCAAATCGACACAAAGCGCATCCTAGGATGGTTATAATGAATACCGGTGATATTATGGAATGCTATGCATATGCTCTGCGTCCTGCTTTCTATCCTTATCTCTCGAAGCATCCAAAGCTGTTGGCGCATTTACAGGAATTACAGGAGGAACAACGCTATCAGATCATTATTC
>CANPNQ010000083.1 GCA_947575425.1 uncultured Erysipelotrichaceae bacterium | reverse complement strand
CTATGATCCCAAGCAAATCAAATTGAATGAGATCATTGAGCGAATCGAAAAGGCAGGCTTTCAGGCGCAGCGAAAGATAGAGGATTCCACACAAGTCCAAGCAAAGAAGCCAAATAATACGAAGATCTATGTAACCTTGGGATTGGCGCTGATCCTGCTTTATATCGGTATGTCGCACATGCTGGGCTTTGTGGAGCTGCCCTTACCGAATATCATTCATTATGAGCGCAATCCGTTGTATTTTGCGTTGATTCAATTCGTATTGGCAACGCTGATTCTGATCATTGGACGTGATTTCTTTACGCGGGGAATCAAGGCGCTGTTTCATGGCGCCCCCAATATGGACACATTAGTAGCGATTGGAACGGGAAGCGCATATGCGTACTCTCTGTATTCGCTGATGATGATCTTTCAGGGGGATTTGCACAGTGTCCATCGTCTGTATTTTGAATCGGCTGGTGTCGTGGTGGCATTGGTTATGTTTGGCAAACATTTAGAGGCAAGATCGAAAGAAAAGACGACAGATGCGATCGCAGCCTTATTGTCACTGCGCCCCAAACAGGCAACCTTGTGGAAACATGGGAAGGAAATCGTTGTATCTTTGGATGAGGTGACAGTAGAGGATGAGTTAATAGTCAAAGCTGGAGATCACATTCCTTTGGATGGTGTGGTATTAGAGGGAAGCTGCAGCGTCGATGAAAGCATGCTGACAGGAGAAAGCATGCCGGTAGATAAAGGTGTGAATGATGAGGTGATCGGCGGAACGATCAATTTGGATGGTCGTTTGCGTATGCAGGTCAAGGCCTTGGCGCAGGATTCCATGCTGGCAAAGATCATCCGCATGGTTGAAGAGGCACAGGGAAAGAAAGCACCGATTGCCCGCATTGCTGATCAGATTTCTTTGATCTTTGTGCCGACTGTTATGAGCATTGCGATTCTTGCGGCAGTGATATGGTATATGATCAATCAAGACATTGCCTTTTCCTTAACGATCTTTGTCAGTGTATTGGTGATTGCATGCCCCTGTGCGCTTGGTTTGGCAACTCCCACAGCGATTATGGTAGGAACCGGGCGAGCCGCACAGCTCGGTGTGTTCATCAAGAGTGCAGAGGCATTGGAGGAAGCTGCTCATATCGATACGATCGTATTTGATAAGACGGGAACGCTGACCAAAGGAAAACCGGCGGTAACAGAGGTAATCAGCGATATGGAGGAAAGCGAGTTGCTGGCCTTAGCCGCAGGGGTAGAGGCAGGCAGTAAGCATCCGTTGGCCAAAGCGATCATTGCCAAAGCACAGGAATATGGCAAGGAGGGGAAGCAGGCAGAAGATATTGTGACCTACAATGGACTGGGAATGAGTGCCATGTGTGATGGTATGCACATTTTGATCGGTAATGAGACCTTGATGAAGGAACATCATATTGATACAAGTGTTTATCATACGCAGGAGGAGCATTTATCCAAGCAGGGAAATACCGTCGTATGGGTCAGCGGCGATGATGCGATCATCGCTCTCATCGCCATTGCGGATGAAATCAAGGAGGAAAGCCGGGAAGTGGTCGCGGCCTTGCAAAAGCAGGGGATCGATGTGATCATGATCACAGGAGATCATCAGATCACCGCGGAGGCGATCGCCGAAAGGGCCGGAATCACTCATGTGATTGCGCAGGTATTGCCTGATGGCAAGGCGAAAGAAATCACTCGCTTACAGCAGAGCGGAAAAAAGGTTGCCATGGTCGGCGATGGCATCAATGACGCGGTGGCACTTACCCAAAGCAATGTCGGCATTGCGATCGGCAGCGGTTCTGATGTGGCAGTGGAAAGTGCCGATGTGGTGCTGGTCAAGGATGATCTTCACGATGTATTGACGTGTGTGCGTCTCTCCAAGGCAGTCATCCGCAATATCAAGCAAAATCTGTTTTGGGCATTCTTTTACAACTCTTTGGGGATTCCGATTGCGGCGGGCTTGTTATATGCCATGGGTGGGGTGTTGTTGTCTCCCGTATTTGCCGGAGCCGCAATGGCATTTTCCTCCGTCAGTGTCGTTTCCAATGCACTGCGCTTGCGCAAATTTCAATAGGTATGGACTTCTATTTGTAAAGAAGCAAAGCAGCATGTTGCGATCATGTGCGTTTCTTATCCTCTTATAAAGAAAACACATGATCGTTTTTTTTTTTTTTTTTTTTTTTGAATTATTCCATCGGAATTTTCACATTTGTGCTATACTTATGATATGAAAACAACACATGACAAACAAAGATTCGTTGAACAGCTGTTGGCTTGGTATGACACCCATAAACGGATTTTGCCATGGCGGGATCATCCGACACCCTATGCAGTGTGGGTCAGTGAGATCATGCTTCAACAGACAAGAGTAGAAGCGGTAAAGCCATATTATGAACGCTTTATACAAGCACTGCCGGATATGCATACACTGGCAGCATGTGAGGATGATAGCCTAGCTAAGCTATGGGAGGGACTTGGCTATTATAATCGTGTACGCAATATGAAAAAATGTGCCTGCATCTGTGAAGAACAATATGATGGAGCATTGCCGGCGGATTATGATAAGCTGTTGGCGTTACCGGGGATTGGCGCCTATACTGCCGGAGCGATCGCTTCGATTGCATACCGCATTCCTGTCTGCGCTGTGGATGGCAATGTACTGCGCCTATTTTCCCGTGTGCTATGCCGCGAGGATGATATCACTAAGGAGGCAACCAAAAAACGGTTTCAGGCAATTATTTCCGAGTATATTCCACGCCGCTGTGACGCATTCAATCAGGCGCTGATGGAAATCGGAGCGTTGATCTGCATTCCCAATGGCGCACCGCTGTGTCATAAGTGTCCGATTGCCAGTGAATGTATGGCCTATCAAACAGGAAGACAAGGACAGCTACCGATCAAGCATCCCAAGAAAGCACGCATGATAGAGAAACACAGTGTATTGCTTATCCTGCACAATGGCTGTGTTCATATTCAAAAACGACCCAAGCAAGGCTTATTAGCAGGTCTATATGAATTTGATTTTATCGATGGTACGCTAAATGAAGCACAGGCAAAGGACTATGCAAAATCATATGGCATCATCGATTCTATTCATCCCTTGCCGCAAGCCAAGCATATATTTACCCATAAGGAATGGCATATGAGCGGTTGGCTGATCCTTTTACAAGAGCGAAATAATAACCAAAAGGATGATGGAATCTGGATCAATCAGAAGGAATTGCTGGAAAGCTATGCGCTTCCTCATGCATTTAAGGTATATCGTGAGCTGTGTTTGGCGCTTATGAAAGGAGCGATTCAAAATGAATCAATGCTTATATGATCTGATTTGGCGCTATGAGCCGATGAACGAGCAGGAAAAAGAGGATCGTGATGTTATGCTGGAATATATCAAGACCTTTGATGATATCACCACAAGAAACAATCGTTTTGCGCATTTCAGCGCTTCACCGTGGATCGTCAATCATGATTTTAGTAAGGTATTGATGATCTATCATCGCATTTATGATTCATGGGGGTGGTGCGGGGGACATTTAGATGGAGATGATGACTGCCTCCATGTCGCAATCAAGGAAGGTATGGAGGAGAGTGGATTGACCTCATTACAGCCGCTCACTGCAAAACCGATTGCCATTGATATTTTACCGGTTCCTCCACATGTCAAAAACGGAAGCTTTGTCAGCGCTCATGTGCATTTGAATGTTACCTATCTGTGTATGGCGGACGAGCATGCATCCTTGTCTATCAAACCCGATGAAAACAGCGGCGTCAAATGGATTACCAATGAACATATCAATGACGAAGTCAGTGAGGAGGATATGAAGATCGTCTATGCGAAACTAAATCGGATTGCCAAACAATATCATCAGTCATAAAATGATGATAAGGCTAAGCGATATGGAACATAGCGGTGTGCGAGCTTATCGTTTTCCTCTTTTTTTATGAAAGTAGAAATCATCGTAAATCCAAGGGATTCTGCTAATCGAATCGAGGCTTTATTTTCCACACGCGTAAGATATATAAATTCATTTGCGCCCTAGGTTTCTTTACAATATCGGATCAGTCCGCATGCAGCAGCGATCCGCTTTTTTTGCCTTTGTTCTATCTGCATTCGACCACCATATCACCCTCAATGATCTTTTACCTTTCGCATCTAGCTATCAACCGCCTACACACATATCATTTTCCTGCATACGCTATGGGGAATGCGGAGGTAGGATCATGAATATCAGGGTCATGAAATTCGGCGGCACTTCCTTGCGCAGCGAAGCGACGCGAAAATATGTATATCGTCACATCACAGATGCACTCTCCACACAAAAGGTCATCGTGGTGGTTTCAGCCATGGGACGCTATCCCGATCCCTATGCGACCGATACGCTGTTATCTATGGGCAGTAACCATCTTTCCAAGGAGGAAAGAGCTCGTCTTGTCTCTATCGGAGAACAGCTTTCGGCAATCCATATCTGCGCTGAATTGTTGGATATGGGCATCCGTGCTTTTTCCCTTGACTTTTGCGATGGCGGCATCCATACCGATGACAATTACGACTATGCAAAAGTGATAAAACTTGACAATAAAGAAATAAAAATGAAATTGCGCGAATATGATGTTATTGTAGTCGGCGGATTCATTGCGACCTCCTTTGCGCATAAGGTGACGACCTTGGGCAGAGGCGGCAGTGATTACAGTGCTGTGCTGTTTGCGCATATGCTGGGATTAGATGAGGTGGATATCTATACCGATGTGGACGGTGTCTATGATCGTGATCCCAAGCTGAGTGAATGTGCGATTCGCTATGATCGGCTGAGCTACGATGAAATGCTGAATATGAAAAGTCGTGTCCTGCATGATCGCAGCGTCGTATTTGCCAAAAAGCACGGGATCAAAATACATTTAAAGGGCACCTTTTCCAATCATTCAGGTACGATTATAGAAGGGTGAAATTATGAGGGAATATCAGATGGGGATCTTGGGGGCATCCACGACACTGGGCACGGAGCTATTGGAGTGGCTGGATATATGGCGCTTTCCCTGTACGCCTTTTTTGTTTGATGATGCACAAAAAGGGGGAGAGATCCTGCATTACAGGGATCATTATCTGCCGATTCATGCGTGGGATCACAAGCGCATCGCAGAATGTGATGTCCTGTTCGACTGCCGTCTGAAACACTCGTTTTCCTTAGAAAACTTATGTAAGGAACATGCCTATATCATCACGATGGATGTCCATGCACAGGGTAAATTCCTCTTGCCAAGCATCCATATGGAAGATTTGGCGGATCAAGATCATACCTTGATCATACCACAGGCATCCTTTTGCCTGCTTGCCCCGATGTTATCGCTGATGCATCAAAAGGCAATGGTGAAACAGGTTCAGCTGACATCCTTGCATAGTGTTTCCGAGCTGGGGGATTCTGCCTGTAACGATTTGAAGCAGCAGCTTCATTCCTATGAAACAGGACAGGCGATCGAATCACAGCTATTTCCTTTGGAGGAGGCTCAGCAGCACTTGCCATTGTTATTTCAGGCATTGCCTCAAACCGCCAAGCTCAATGCGCAGGGCTTCAGTGAGGAGGAGGCACTATTGAAACAGCAGTGTGAAAAGATGCACAACTGGGAAGGAACTCTGAGTGCCACCTGTGTGCGTATTGCCGGCTTGCGGGGATTATCCATGAGTGTCAGCTTTATTTGCGAGCGAGCGCTGAACTGTGACACTATGATTGATCACTTCTCTATGAATCCCAGCTTTATCTGTTATGATGATGTGTCACACAATATGTATC
>CANPNQ010000082.1 GCA_947575425.1 uncultured Erysipelotrichaceae bacterium | reverse complement strand
ATCGAGCACATGAGATCATAGTGCCGATCATGACCGGGTGATACGATGAAATTGATTGTCGGTTTGGGCAATTATGGAACACAATATGAGAGAACAAGACACAATGCCGGATTTCGAGTGATAGATGCCATAGCGACGCAATGGAATGTGGAAATCAAACAGAAAAAACACAAGGCGTTAATTGCGATGAAACAGATTCAAGGGGAACAGGTCATGTTAATGAAGCCGCAGACTTATATGAATTCCAGCGGGGAGGCAGTGGGGGAGGCAATGCATTTCTATCACTTACAGCCCAAGGATATCTTGATTATTTATGATGATATGGATCTGCCGATCGGAAAGATTCGACTGCGGGAGAAGGGCAGTGCCGGAGGACAAAATGGGATGAAAAGTGTGATTGCACATGTAGGAACACAGGAATTTGATCGTATTCGAGTGGGAATAGGAAAAGAGAAACACATAGATACGATTGATTGGGTGTTGGGTAAGATCCGCAAGGAGGAATGGGACGAGCATATGGAGTCGGTTTTGATGGCAAGAGATGCCGCTATTTACAGTTTGGATCATACTTTTGTAGATACGATGAATCGTTTTAATAAAAGGTAATCGTATGGAAATGTGGAATCGATTTTATGAAAACGATGCGCTGAAAGCATTGATACAAAGACAAAGCGGTTTGGGTAATTTGTCTTTGATTGAGGAGGCGGTGCTGATCGCAAGCGCTTATCAGAAACAACCGCAAACCATGTGTATCGTCAAAGCAAATTTATATACAGCACAGCGCCTTTGTGAAAAACTGACCCCCCTCACAACAGCGAAGGTGCTGCTTTTTGGCGTTGAGGATTCCCTGCGGATGGAAGCGATCGCCGCATCTCCGGAAATGCGGGCAGCACAGATGGAAACACTTTCGATGCTCCATCAAAAGGAACCAGTGATCTGTATCACCCACACGGCGGGCGTGATGCGCTGTTTATGTGATCCGAAGCAGTTTCAATCTCATACGCTCAAGTTAAAAACAGATGAAACAATGGATTATGAACAACTGAAAACCAAGCTGTTTGAGGCAGGCTATGAACACGTCATCCGTGTGGATCAACCGTTGTGCTATGCCGCAAGGGGCGGTATCATTGATGTCTATTCGATGAATTATGATGCGCCTATCCGCATTGAATTTTTTGATAATATTATAGAAAGCATCCGTTTCTTCGATATTTCCACTCAGCGAACGATACAGGTGGCAGATGCGGTCGAAATTATTCCTGCCAGTGAATATCTGTTTACTGAGGATGAGATCACAGAGATACAAGTACAAGGAAGAAAGTTGTTAGAAAAAATAAAGGCAGAGGGAAAAACGCAATTGTTTGATTCGCTGCATGCGACATTGATGCAGGATATGGAGGAGCTGAGCCATCATCGAAATAACGGTTCTCTGTATCTGTATTATGCATGGATCCGGCACCATTACACGCTGTTGGATCATATGCAGGATCCCTTTGTCATCATATCCAGCAAGGAAGAAGTACAAAATGCGCAAAAACAAATTCAAGAAGAGACAATCTCTTATATACAGGAGATGAGCAAAGAAGGAAAAGCATTTGCGAAATTCCATGTATTTGCGGATCCCTTTCAAAGTATGATGGCGTATTCGCATCTGTGTATCGATCTGTTTCAGGATTATCGCCATCCCGTTTCTTCTCAGATCATAATGCATCCCTTGTCGGATCTTCCGTTTACTCAGATCATGGATCAGCTTTGCGAGGAGGCCATGGAGCGGGATATATTGATTGTGGTAAGTAAGCAGGAGGCAGAAAGTGTCATTTCCTATTTCAAGGATCATGAAATCACCTATCGTCACTTGGAGCATCTGAATGAACTGCCCAAGGGAATTAATCTCTATTATGATACATGGAACGAAGGTTTTGTCTGCTTGAAAGAACAGCTTTCTGTTTATACAGGCAAGGAATTATTTCACACCAAGGCAAAGCAGATGCGTTATGCGAATAAATTTAAGGAAGCAGAGGTGCTGCATGATTATACGGAGCTGAATGTGGGAGATTATGTCGTTCATCATCAGCACGGGGTAGGAAAATATTTAGGAATTGTGAATAAAGAAGTAGAGGGTATCCATAAGGATTTCTTACATATTGCCTATCGGGGCAATGATGTCTTATTGGTTCCTTTGGAACATTTTCAATTTGTCCGTAAATTTATGTCACGCGAAGGAGTAGCGCCGAAGCTAAATAAGCTGGGCAGCGGGGAATGGGAAAAGACAAAGAAAAAGGTCAGCGGAAAAATAGCGGAAATGGCAGATCGTTTGATCGCTTTATATGCCTTGCGGGAGGAGCATATCGGTTATGCTTTTTCTGCGGATACCCCATATCAGAAGCAGTTTGAGGATGGGTTTGCCTATGAATTGACTGCGGATCAGGCAAGGGCAGTAATGGAGATCAAACAGGATATGGAACGGGATAAGCCAATGGATCGTCTATTGTGCGGTGATGTCGGCTTCGGTAAGACGGAAGTAGCGATCCGTGCCGCATTTAAAGCGATCATGGATCATAAGCAGGTAGCGTTTTTATGTCCCACCACAATCCTATCCTTACAGCACTATCACACCATCATAGAGCGCTTTCGTGAGTACCCGGTACGTATTGAGGTACTGAATCGCTTTGTGTCGGTTCAGAAAACAAAGGAAGTATTGCGGGATCTCAAAGCTGGGAAGGTAGATGTTTTGATCGGAACGCATCGAATCTTGTCAAAGGATGTCACTTTTTGCGATCTTGGCTTTCTGGTTATCGATGAGGAACAGCGCTTTGGGGTGGAACACAAGGAGAAGATTAAAGAATTGCGATCCAGTGTGGACGTATTGTCCATGACTGCGACCCCGATTCCTCGCACACTGCAAATGTCATTAGTAGGAATTCGTGCCTTATCGCAGTTGAATACACCACCGCTCAATCGTCTGCCGGTTCAAACGTATGTGATTGAAAAGGATCTTAAAATCGTAAAGGAGATCATTCAGCGTGAACTATCCCGCAATGGACAGGTGTTCTATCTTTTTAACAATGTCAATGAGATCTATCGCCTCGCTAACAAGCTGCGCAAGGAGCTGCCGGATGTATCGATCGGTGTGGCACACGGAAAGATGAATCGGGAGGAGATCGAGGATGTCATGCTACAATTTACCAACAATGAGTATCAGGTATTGGTATGTACAACGATCATCGAGACAGGCATCGATATTCCCAATGCGAATACGATTATCATTGATAATGCGGATCGTTTCGGGTTATCCCAGTTGTATCAGATCAAGGGCAGAGTCGGCAGAAGTGATCGTTTGGCATATGCGTATCTGATGGTTGCGGCAGATAAGCAGATGAGTGAAGTTGCCATGAAGCGCCTCACCTCCATCAAGGAATTTACTCAGCTGGGCAGCGGTTATAAAATTGCCATGCGGGATTTGACGATCCGAGGTGCAGGAGATATGCTGGGCGCGCAACAGGCAGGCTTTATTGATACTGTGGGTATGGATATGTATATTGAAATGCTAAATGAAGCGATCGCAGAACGAAAAGGAGAGAAGCGCGGTAACGAGGAGCAAGAAATGAAGCACGAAAAGAAGAAGGCAAATCCAAAGGTGGATGCCTATATACCGGAGCGCTTTGAACAGGAGGATTATGAGAAGATTCGTCTCTATCAACGCATGGATGCCCTTCATGATAAGCAGGAGCTGTTAGCCTTTGTGGAAGAAATACAGGATAATTACGGACATTTGCCGAATGCGGTCTCACTATTGGTGGAGAAAAAACGCTTGGATATTTTAATCAATGAGCCTCATGTGGAGGATTTCAAGGAGCTGCCCCAACAGCTGCGATTGGAATTTACGCAGGAGTGGTCGGATGCTGTGGATGGAGTAAAGCTGTTTGAGATGATGACGACACTGTGTCGAGATGCATTATTACGTTATACCAATCACAGGATCGTATTATTGTTGCCAAAACAAAGGGATTGGCTGGCACTTGTGATCGAAGTATTGGAGCGTACACAGGCACCCGAGCTAAAGCGAGAGAAAGAAGCAAAGAAAGCGTCTTGAGGAACAAGGCGTTTTTTTTCAAAGAAGAGCGATCCATCACAAAGCAGGAATACAAAATAAATCTCGATCTTGTGCAAGATGACAACAGAGAATCAAAAAAAGAGGGAATTCATTCTTGCTTGATTCCCATTTTTCTACGTATAAGCATTCATGGAAAGACCATACTATGATTAGTCAATCTAAAGGAGTGCGTAAATGTGAAAGCAACTGGAATTGTGAGAAGGCTCGATGACTTGGGCAGATTGGTGATTCCCAAGGAAATCAGAAAGCAATATCGTCTCAAGGAAGGCGATTCCATAGAATTTTTTATTGAGAATGATCACATTGTCATTCAAAAATTCGATATTATGTCCAAGCAGATGGAAGAGATCAATTTGATGGTGGAAACCTTGCAGGAAATGTATCATGAAACCGTGCTGTTTATGCAGGAGGAATGGCTAAGGCAGCACCATTGCCTGATTCGGGAGGATTTTTTCAAGTCCATTCGGGTCCATCGAGTATCTGCTTTTGAAGGAGAGTATGTCTTTCAGGAGGATTCTCATACTTACAGTGGTGTTGTCTATCCAGTGATTGTGACAGGTGATTGGTATGGCGGTTTTGTGATGCTATTTGAACAGCATCGCTATCGTCATGAAGGTTTGCGGGCAATAGAAGCATATTGTGAACTTTTAACTCGCCAACAGACACAATAATGTGGTACACTTATCCATGAGGTGAATGGTATGCGATTGGATAAGTATTTGAAAACAACGCGAATCTTAAAACGAAGAAGTGTTTCTAAGGAGCTGGCAGACCAAAAGCGCGTCTATGTCAATGGCAGAGTGGCAAAGCCCAGTACAGAGGTCAAGGAAGGGGATATCATCAAGGTGATATTCGGATATCGGGAATTGAGTGTGCGGGTACTGGTAATACAAAAGCAGGCGAATAAAAATGATGCGGCGGCGATGTTTGAGGTCGTAGAGGAAACATTGTCGCAGCCGGAACAATAGAAGAAAGCAGGTACGCAAGAAGAAGCATCTTGATGATATCAGGGTGTTTTTCTTTTCCTGTTTGAATCCATGAAAGAAGGATAGTATCAAATAGAAGATCTTTGGTAAGAATGGATAAATCATGCATAATATGGTATACTTTGTCTGGATGAATAGAAGATGACTGCGAAGAGAAAGGCTTTGCCAATCGAACGATCGGATGATCGTTATTTTAAAGGAAATAATGATTCTGTGGCGGATAAAAAAATACTGTGAATCGCAGAATTTTTGAAGCCATTGCGTGAGCAGCACAGATCATTTGCCCAAGGCGCTTTGGCAAAGCAAGCCGTTCAAGGATGATGATCTCATGAAGGACAAAGGAGCATTTTCTTCCTATGTGATTGACATGGAATGGGGGAGCATAAAGCAGTATGATGCTTTGAACAAAAAAGAAAGAGAAAGGAAGCATGCGCATTGCGAAAGTATATCTACACAGCGATCGATGGTATTCTCAGTGTCGTCATTGCGTTATTATTAAGCAATATGATCGTTACCCAGATGAAAGAGGAACAATACGTATCGCAGGAATTACAGGGAAAGGTGTCCCAACAGCACGTCAGTAAAATCATGTCATTATTACAGGGGGATCACGAAATTATCAAAAGCTCACAGGTGAAATATCCGGTTTATTGGGAATCGTATGCAATATTGCGTAATGAGGCAAGAGCGTTCACAAA
>CANPNQ010000081.1 GCA_947575425.1 uncultured Erysipelotrichaceae bacterium | reverse complement strand
AAATACAGCGAACTTCCTGCTTCTTGGGAACAACGATTACCTCCTGATGGAGCGCACTTCTACCTTGATTGATACCGGATAGATCCCCCTGTTCACTCACACCGCCTGCCGCATACAACGCTTCTTCTACACTTGCCTCCCATGCCAGCTCATAGATACCGGGATGGATCACCTCGCCCTTGACCTCCACCCGTTTGATTTGCGGCTGTTCCATGATCAATGATGCCTCTTGTGTTTGATGTCCGATAAGCATCATCAAACCAGCCGTAATCACACATCCTATGACTGCCCTTTTTTTCCACATAAAAAGCACCTCCTATATGGGTTATACACCCAAAGGAGATGCTTTACAGAAATATCAATGATGATTTTATATAATGCCAAAATACTGATATTTTTCTAATAAGATCACTTGCTTATAGAACGGTCTAATGCAAAGCGATAATCTTGACATCATAGGGCATCTCTGCTCCGGATACATGAATCGTATCGCCAACCTTGCCATCCATCAGTGCTGTTGCCAAGGGGGTGATATTGGAAAGTTTCCCATTGAGCGGATCTGCCTCAATGGAACCGACGATCGTATAGGTCTCCTCTTCCTTGGTGGAAAGATCCAAAATCGTCACCGTAGATCCCAAGGAAACACTTTTGCTGGAGGAAATACTCTTATCCTCCTCAATGATCTGGGCATTGGCGATCATCGCTTCCAAATCACGGATTCTTGCCTCGACCCTTGCCTGATGATCTCTTGCGGCATCATAATCGGCATTCTCGCTCAAGTCACCCTGGGCGCGTGCCTCCTGTAATTCACGGATGACCTCTTTACGTACCACATGAATCAGTTCATCCTGTTCTCTTTTTAATTCATCCAACCCTGCCTGAGTTACCAAAAATTTATCCTGAGCCATATTTTCACTCCTTATTCGTCCGTGCCCTATTATAGCACGTTTTGATGGATAATACTACTGATTTTTGTCAGTAACAGATCGATCGCAACATGATTGTGTCCCCCCTCGGGAATGATAATATCCGCATAGCGCTTGCTTGGCTCCACAAACTGATTGTGCATATCACGCACCGTACTTGTATACTGATCCACCACGGATTCCAATGTCCTTCCGCGCTTTTTCACATCCCGCACCAAACGACGAATCAAGCGAATATCCGCATCTGTATCGACAAAGATCTTGATATCGCACAGCTCACGCAGTGCCTCCTCCGCCAAGACAAACAACCCCTCCAGTACCACCACATCTCCGGGAGCGACCTCCTCGATCACCTCACTGCGGGTATGATGGACAAAATCATAAGTCGGCTTGGCAATCTGTCTGCCTTCGCTCAATTCCTTTAATTGCTTGATTAACAGATCATGGTCAAAGGCAAAGGGATGATCGTAATTGGTTTGAATGCGCTCCTCCATCGTTTTATCCGCCTGATCCTTATAGTAATCATCTTGACGCAGGATCACCACCGATTTACTTTCCGCATAGGCGGCTTTCAACTGTTGCGCAATCGAGGTTTTCCCCGATGCACTGCCTCCGGCGATTCCGATTATGATACTTTTTTTCATATGGCTTCTCTCCTAACGCAGAAAGCGATTGACATTTTTCTCGTGTTCTTCTAATGTTTCCGCATAATACACTGTACCATCTCCATAGATATCCGCCATAAAGAACAGATAATTGCTTGGCGTCGGATGCAACACCGCATCCAGCGCCTCCGCGCCCGGATTGAGGATCGGCCCTACCGGCAATCCTTCATACAAATACGTGTTATATGGAGAGTCAATATCAGAATTGACCTCACAATCCTGCGCATGCTCATATTCCTCATACAACGCGTAGCATATCGTAACACTGGATTCCAGCTTCATATAGCGGATCAAACGATTGCCAAACACCCCTGCGATCAGCTTCATGTCTTCCGGAGTGCTTGCCTCATATTGAACCAGCGATGCCAATGTGATGATATCATGCATGCTTTTTCCACTGGCGCTGATATCATCTTTTCGTTGCTCATAGACAAGCGCAAATTGATCTAACAGCGTCTTTGTGACTTCTTCTTTTGTCGCATCCAGCGCAAAATCATAAGTCTCGGGATAGAGATAGCCTTCCAGCTTCACTCTTGTTTGATCGTTCAATATGCTTTCATCCAAGAAATCATAGGTATCAATCAATGTCTGTAAATAAGCATCGTCGTTCCACAATGCCAGCAGCTCTGCGGCAGGAATGCCTAAGCCAGCTTCGATCTGTGCCGCCACATCCTTTGCCCATATTCCTTCCCGTAGGGTGATGCGCACTTGCTTTGCGGATGCATTGGCAGAATCGTTCAAATAGCGCAGAATCTCACCGCAGTTCCACGAACGATCCAGTTGAAACTGCCCTGCCTTGATATTATGTAGTCCATTGAGTTTCGCATATACTTTGGCACTCATTTCATTTTTGATGATGTCTTCCTCTGCGAGGCGCTCGATCACACTGGAAACACTATCACCCTCGACCACCTCAAAGACTACGACCTCTTGTTCACCGCTTATTGGCTGTAAGCTGATCTGATAAAACAGGAATGTACATAGCGCAATGATAACGACAGCGACGAAAGCAATCAGCGCAATAAGTACGCCCTTATTCCTGATCTTCATCCTCGCTGAACGCTCCTAAGATCTCTTCTACCATATTCCATTCGCTGTCGGTTTCGATCGGTAAAAGATTTCCTTCTTCATCATAGGCAGAGGCAAATACCTCTCCACTTTCCTCCTGCGGATCAGAAAATACCACATATTTTTTTCCCGTCCCCTCATCCTCAAAGGTGAACAGGATCTCCATTTCCTGTTCTTTTCCGTCCGCATCGCGGACAAACAGTGTGTTTGATTCGATCATAATACCCTCCTATCATAAAGCAAGGGGTTAAAAAACCCCTTAGTATTGACTATCCAGATAGCTCTGTAAAATCTGTACTGCCGCCATCTGATCGATCAATTTCTTGCGCTTTTTACGCGATACATCCGCTGATATCAAAATACGCTCAGCCGCAACCGTCGTCAAACGTTCATCCCAGAGAATGACTTTGACACCCAAAGTTTCCAAGCGCTCCTTAAAAGCGATTGAAATCTCTCCGCGTATGCCGACATCTCCATTCATATGCTTGGGCAAACCGAGTACCACAGTTTGGATTTGATGCTCATGAAGGATCGCTGATACCTGTTGAAAAGCATCCTCATAATCATCTTCCTGAAACCGCAAGGTGGTGAGTCTGCTTGCGATCATCCCCAAACCATCAGAAATGCTGACACCGCATGTTACACTTCCCAGATCCAGTCCCAATGCACGCATCTACTTGCCGTCCTCAAGGTAGGCACGTACCAATTCCTCGATGATCTCATAACGCTCCACCGTCTGTATGATGGTTCTAGCGTTATTATGCGAGGAGATATAAGCAGGATCATTGGATATCAAATAACCTGCCAGCTGATTCACGGAATTATATCCGCGCTCATCCAAAGCCTCCTTGACGATGCGCATGATATGCTTGATGTTATCTCTGCGCAGCTCATCAGATTTGAATGACATGGTTTCAGTAATATCTTTCATGGTATTACCCCCTTTTCTGTCTTTATATAATATTTTACCGTAATTTTCAATAAAATTAAAGGGCTAAACCAAGTTTATTTTTTATAAATTGAATCGCATCCTCACTCTTTGCGATATTTTTCGCTCCGGATTGTGCTAGATCAGGACGTCCTCCGCCTTTCCCATCGCAAATCTGTGCGGCTTCCTTTACCAAATCACCGCATCTGATACCAGCTTTCACTGCCGCAGTGCCTGCGCCTGCCACAAAGATGACCTTATCCTGCAAGAGCGAGGTTAAGAATACCACTGCTGTTTCCTTTTGCGATTTGATCGTATTCGCAATGTCCTTCAAAGCATTGGCATCTGCACCATCCAAACGGGCGATGATGATCTGTTTATCTTCCACATTTTGCACTTCTTCCATCAATTCCTTAGCCTTTAACACATACATCTTGTTTTGCAGGGAAGCCAGTTCCTTTTTCAGCTGTTCGCTCTCTTGGATCAGCTGATCGACCTTATCCGCTGCCTGCTGGATGCCATTGAGTTTCAATGATGCCCCAATGTGCTTTAAGCTTTGTTCCTGCTTGGCAAATTCCTCGTAAGCCTCATAGCCGGTTTTCGCTGTGATGCGACGGATGCCCGATCCGATGCTTTCTTCTGCGATGAGCTTACAAACACCGATTTCTCCGGTATTGTTCACATGCGTTCCTCCACAGAATTCCTTTGATACATCCCCCATAGTGACAACGCGGACAATATCTCCGTATTTTTCATCAAATAGTGCAGTCGCTCCGCTTTGTTTTGCTTCCTCGATTGCCATCAGCTCCTTGGTAACAGGATATTTTGCGGCGATGTATTGATTGATGATATGCTCAATTTCCCTTAGTTGCGGCTCATTGACCTTCTCAAAATGCGTGAAGTCAAAGCGTAAGTATTCCTCACTCACAAAGGAGCCTGCCTGCGCCACATGATTGCCTACCACCTGCTTCAATGCGCTTTGTAACAAGTGTGTACAGGAATGGTTAGCTGTGATGATGCGCCGCTTTTTTGAATCAATGCGCAGGGTAAGACGATCCTTTAGATGCAAGACTCCGTATTGTAGCTGCACATGATGGAGATGCTGCTTATGCGGTGCTTTGATGACGTTGTCCACAATCGCCTTTGTGTCGTTGTTTTCGATGGTTCCGCTATCTGCGATCTGACCGCCGCTTTCCGCATAGAATACGCTGTGATCAAAGATCACATCGCCATAATTATGCAGTTCCTCTACTGCTTTTCCATCTTGAAACAGTCCGATGACCACTGCTTCACAGCTGTTTTGTTCATAACCAAGGAAATTGCTTTCTACGTTAAAATTCATCAAATCAGCTGATTGCGAGGACATGGACTGAGCGTTGTCACGCGCCTTTCGCGCCCGCTCCCGCTGTTGCTCCATCTCTTTGCCAAAGCCTTCCTGATCAACGGTTAAGCCATGTTCCTGAGCGATTTCCAAGGTCAACTCAAAGGGGAATCCATAGGTATCGTACAGTTTGAATGCACTCGCCCCATCAATCATACCATCACTTTTTGAAATTAGCTCATGCAATAGTTTTTCTCCGTCCGCCAAGGTCATGGAGAAGCGCTCCTCCTCTGCCTTGATCAGTTTAGATATCATATCCAACTGATCGCCCAGATAGGGATAAAATTCTTTCATAATCTCATATACCACCGGCACCAGCTGATACATAAATGCCCCCTCGATCTCCAGTTTGCGACCAAATCGTACTGCCCGGCGCAGCACTCGGCGCAGTACATAGCCTCTGCCCTCATTCGCAAATAATGCGCCATCTGCCAACGCAAAGGTTACGGTGCGCACATGATCGGCTATCACTCGATATGCCATTTTATACTCTCCCTCATACGGGTGCTTTGAAAAGCGCTCTGTCGCATGAATGATCGGCAAAAACAGATCAGTATCAAAGTTGGTTTCACCGCCTTGAATCAAAGATACCAAGCGTTCTAAACCCATACCTGTATCAATGTTTTTCTGCGGCAACTCCTTGTATTCACTGCGTGGCAATTCCGGTTTACAGTCATATTGGGAAAAGACGACATTCCATACCTCGATGTAGCGATCATTGTCCATTTCCTCGAAGAATAAGCGTTCCCCAAAGCCATCTGGATCATAGGCAGGTCCGCGATCATAGAAGATCTCGGAATCGGGACCGCCCGGACCCTCACCAATCTCCCAGAAGTTTTCTTTGGTTTT
>CANPNQ010000080.1 GCA_947575425.1 uncultured Erysipelotrichaceae bacterium | reverse complement strand
TAGCAACATCTAATAAACTAGATAATTTTTTCATTGTTCTTTACCTCCTAGTAAATAGTTTATCATTTCACAATCAAAATTTCAACTAAAATGTTTGTGTTTTCATCATACAAATTCATTTGTTTGTATAAAGGGAGAGAAAACACTGCATCCAAGCACTTTTCTCATCGTGCAGAGGGTTTATATTCCGCCTTTTATCGATAGATTTCATACGGATTCATACCCTGCCGCTCTCCATCCTATGACGTACATTTTTCGATCATGCGCA
Source organism: uncultured Erysipelotrichaceae bacterium (assembly GCA_947575425.1). GTDB lineage: Bacteria > Bacillota_I > Bacilli_A > Erysipelotrichales > Erysipelotrichaceae > C-19. The sequence goes on along the minus strand of CANPNQ010000080.1, from coordinate 5,631 downwards.
AGCCAATACCTCATGCAAAACATGAATTCCTTTCTCCATTTCCTCGTCACTGATGTTGAGGGGAGGCAATAAACGCAAGCGCTGCTTTGCGGTCAAAAACAGCACCCCTTTTTCGATACAGGAGTTCACCACATCCCTTGCCTTCAGCTGATCCAATTCCACTCCAAGCATAAAACCAAGACCACTCACCTGCCGCACATGGGGCAGATGTCTCAAGCGCTCCTTCAAAATGGCACCCTTTTCTCTTACAGAATGATACAATGCTTCATCACAGCGTTTCAATACACTCAAAGCGCCCGCGCAGGCAATCGGATTTCCGCCAAAGGTTGTCCCATGATCTCCATAGTGGAATACATCCTTCACCTTCTCATACAGCAGCACTGCACCAAGCGGTAAGCCACCGCCCAACGCCTTGGCACAAGTGACGATATCAGGCTGAATACCATATTGCTCATATGCAAATAAGCTGCCGCAGCGCGCAATGCCACTTTGTACCTCATCCACGATCAATAGGATATCCTTCTTCTGACAGATTTCCGCTATTTCCGATACAAAGGAATGCTCCAGCGCATTGACGCCGCTTTCTCCCTGGATCACCTCGATCATGATCGCACAGGTGCGCTCACTTACCTTCCTATGCAAATCCTCCACATCATTGGTGTTGACATAGACAAATCCGGGAGTCCATGGCATATAATGGCGATGGAAAACCTCCTGTCCGGTTGCCGATAAGGCAGTTAATGTTCTGCCATGAAAGGAACCTGTCAAAGTAATGATCTCATAGCGATCCTTGCCATAGCGCTCATGGCTGTATTTCCGTGCTGCTTTGATTGCGCCCTCATTGCTTTCCGCACCGCTGTTCGCAAAGAACACCCGTTGGCAGCCGCTCTTCCTACAAAGGCATTGTGCCGCTTCCACATCTGCCACATTGGTATACAGATTTGAACTGTGTGATAACTGTGATAATTGTGTTTCTACCGCATGGATCCATTCCTTGTCATGATGCCCAAACAGATTAACACCGATTCCCGAAGTAAAATCCAGATAGTGATTCCCTCTATCATCATAAAGAGTACATCCTTCTCCATGCGTGATCGTCAGCGCATAGCGATCATACGTATGCGCTATGAATTTGTGATCCTTTTCCTGCCAATCCACATCTTTTCCTTCCCTTCTCTCTCATATATATGGAAGAAATCGTACAAATATGTATGGATTTGAAATAAATTCCTCCCTTTTCAGATCATAGATAGAAACATGAGTCATTTATCATGGATCAGATCACAACGACATTATATCCTTTCAAAGAAGAAAAAGCCGAAAGCAAATGCTCTCAGCGTTTCCGACTTCTTTTTTTCTATGATCTTATGATTTCATGAAAATCAGATCTTTCCCCCACAGTATACCAAATAAAAGCGACTGCTTCATCATGACACAAATTTTGTTACAACCCCGTTAGGATCCGCTGTGCCGCTTCATAGAAATCATGCATCTCTACCTCCAGCGCCTCACGCACATCCCTTAGCTGTATGCGGGATCGACGCTGTTGCACTACATGGACACCGTCCACAAACACATCGCTGACATTTGCGGCGTTCGCGCCATAGACAAGGGTGGAATAGGGATCATGAAGTGGGAAAGTAGATGGAGAATCACAGTTCACCAAGATGATATCCGCCTTCTTTCCCTTCTCTAATGAACCGATCGCATGATCCAGATGCAGCGCCTTGGCACCGCCTAAGGTAGCGATGCGAACAATCTCCTTAGCAGGATAAAGGGCACGATCCTGATATCTGTTTTTCTGCGCCAACGCAAAGGTGCGCATAGAGACAAATAAATCTAAGGTGTTGCCACTGCTCGCTCCATCACTGCCAAAGCCAACCGGGATGCCATAGCGCTCCATATCCCTTACCGGTGCGATTCCCTTGGCTGCCTTCATATTCGAGACCGGACAATGTGCCACACTGACATTCCTGCGCTTCATCAATGAAAGATCATTATCATTCACCTGAATGCAATGGGCTGCCAATATATGCTCATTCAAACAATGGATGCTATCCAGCCATTCCACCGGTGTCATGTCATAGGTATCTCTAAAATAGGCCATCTCATAGTCCATCTCGGCAACATGGGTGGTTAACATTGTATCATGGCGCATTGCAATTTCCATCGCCTGTGCAAATATATTCCCATCATTCGTATTGGTCGCATGGGGAGCAATCATCGGCGTGATTAAGCGGCTGTTCTTCCAAGTGGTGATAAAGCGCTCCGCCAACTGTAATCCCTCATTGGCATCCATGGCATCACAGGTTTCCTGTTGAATGATCGTCTCTCCCAATAACGCACGGATTCCTGTTTCCTCACAGGCCAGTGCCACCCGATCCATGAAGTAATACATATCCGTACAGGTGGTAACCCCACCCAGTAACATCTCCAATGCCGCATATTTCGATGATAGATAAGCCAGCGAATCATTCATGCATTCCAGCTCCAACGGAAACAGGAAGCGTCGCAAACGATCCGGCACATCATCGCCGAGGGAACGATATGGGATCATTCCCATATGTGTATGCGTATTGACCATACCGGGCATTACGATCGCACCATCGGCATCGATAATTGTATCAATGTCCTCATGGACCGTCACATCACCCACATAGGCAATCCGATCATCCTCGATCACTAGATGACCTTTGCGATATTCCTGCATATCCTCATCCATCGTTAAAATCCAACCGTTTTCGATCAGTGTTCTCATAGACATTCCTCCATCAGCGGTATGATTCTTTGTTCCTTGGTCAATATCAGACCTTGATCACTCAGCTTTAACATCGGTGATACAGGCAAGGATAAGGTAGAAATTGACATGATGACATTATCATGTACATAACCAAGGGAATGTATTTCTTTTTTTGCCTGCGCCAACTGCGCTCCCAGCTCCTCGATCGGCGCATCACTTACTATCCCACCGATTGCTAAAGATACCCGTGCCACGATCGTTCCATTCCTCACAACGACATATCCCCCTTGCATTTCCAATAACGCTGTCTGTGCCAATGCCATATCCGCCTCATTTGTCCCTACTACCAAAAGATTGTGATGATCATGCGCCCATGAGGTCGCCACTGCTCCTTGTCCCTTCATCGCATGCTTAACAAGTGCGAAGGCGCGATTGCCATTTTTTCCATAGCGCTCCATCACACAGGCAAGCGTATAACATCCCTGCCATGCCAGATACCCGTTTTCGATCACAACCCTTTCCCTTCGATGCTGGGTAAAGGTTGAATGCGGCTCTATTTCCATAATATTACAAACAGCTACCCTGCCCTGTGCAGGAATCTTAAAATCATTTATTGATGCGGGTGAACCATGCAGAGAATGATAGAAATGCGCAGGAAACTGCATTTCCTTTGCCTTGGGCAGCTGCTTCACATTGACCCCTCTTTTAAATACCTCTAAGATATCGAATCGCTCCACATCCCTTAACAGAATGAAATCCGCGATTCGTCCCGGTACGATTGCGCCGCGATCCTCCAAATGCATTCGGCGGGAAGGAGTAAAGGTTGCACAGTAAATGGCATATTCGCATGGCATTCCCATAGCGATCGTCTTTTTTACCAACTCATTCAAATGCCCATATCGCAGATCATCTGCCATTACATCATCCGTAACCAGCGCCACATATTCATATAGCTGATGCTCTATGATCGTGTGGATCACTTCCGGTATCATCGACTTGCGCTGTATTTCCAAAAACATACCTTTAGAGATCTTCTCCAGTACGCTTTCTCTGTTTTGTTGGGTGTGATCGGCACTCACCCCGGCTGCCAAAAAATCATCCAGCTGTTCCCCGCTGATCCTTGGACAGTGTCCCTCAATCGGCAGATCAAAGCGCTCTTCCTTACATGCCCGTAATATTTTTGCGCTGACGGAGTTCTCTTCATAGCACACATCGTGAAAATTCATAACCTCTCCCAGACATACCATGCGTCGATATGCAAGCAGTTCTCTGACCTCCTGTTCTCCGATCGCCCCTCCGGTCGTCTCCAACATGGCATTGGTAGAAGGCACAGAGGAAGGAATACCATAAAAAATATCCAATGGTGTTTCCTCATTGGATATATAGGAGAGGATCCCTTCCATTCCAAAGACATTGGCCATCTCATGGGGGTCTGCCACGACCGTGGTAACTCCATAAGGAAGCACGCAGTCAGAGAAACGGGAAGGGATGCTCATAGAGCTTTCAATGTGCATATGAATATCCACCAATCCCGGAATCATCCATGCATCCGTTGCATCCAACTCTGTCTCGCAAGTTTCATCGATGCGATCCTCTATGCGCCGAAACACACCGTTTGTGATCGCCACATCCTTGCGAACAAAGCATTTGCGAAAGGAATCAAAGACACGGGCATGACGAATGATCATATCATAGCTCATAATCAAATACCGATACTATCTGTTTAAAATGCGATTCCACTGATCGGTCCACTCTTCCAACAGCGGATTTACAAACGTATAATCTATCGTTTTTGCCTTTTCAGCAACTGCGCCATAGGTCATGTTCGCAGCCTCTTCATCGCTCAATGTCACATTGGCATTGGTCGGTCCTTCATTCAGGGATTTGCTGGAAACGCTTTGCAGCTCCTGAGAAATTCTCCAGTTGATATAAGCGTAAGCAGCTTCCTTATGCTTGGAGGTTGCTACAACATCTATCGTATTGAAGTTTGCATAAGTACCGCTTTCAGGAACCATATAAGTCACCTGAGGTGCCGCATTCTTAATGTTGGGTACTGCAAAATCACCGACGATTGCCACAGAAACCTCACCATTCGCAAACAGGTTTACCAATTCAGAGGACTTGGTATAAGTCTTGAAAATATTCGGTTTTAATTCTTCCAAAGCCTCAAATGCAGCCTTGCCATTGTCAGATTTGATATCTACACCCTTATGATCACTGGCGATATGTACCACAGAAGGACCAAAGGTTGTAGACAGCTCCGGAATAGCTACCTTTCCTGCCAGCTCTGCTTTCCACAAATCATCCCAAGAAGTGATCTCAAAGCCGATCGCATCCTTGTCGTAGATGATGCCGACACTCTGAATGACAAAAGCCGGTCCATAACCGCTTTCCGCCTGCATGTTCTTTGCCGGTGTGATCAGCTGGTTGATGTTTTCGATCTTTGAAGCATCTAACTTTTCAAATAATTCATTCGCATATCCCTTTGCGGCAGTAGACTGATTCAATTCAATAATGTCAATACCGCTTTCCGGATTGCTTTCCAACTTCGTGTAGCGATCCGATGCATTGCCCAGATCTGTTGTGATCGTACAGTTGTACTTTTCTTCAAATGGCTTGATGATATCACTTTGCACAATATCCTCGCTCAATTGAAAGGTGGATACTGTCAATACACAAGGCTCGTCTTCTTTTCCATCGTTGGATGAACAAGCTGCCATCGTGCAAAGCATCGCACCACATAAAACCAATGCAAATCCTTTCTTCATGTTCTTTTTCCTCCTTCTATACAAGAACTATTTTATGGGAAGGCAGACACAATTTACAAGTGTCACCTGTCTCATACACATCATTGTCGCCGCTGTTTACGACAAGCCTGCCGATCGGCGTTT
>CANPNQ010000079.1 GCA_947575425.1 uncultured Erysipelotrichaceae bacterium | reverse complement strand
CCGACTTCATTTCATTTTTGCGATAATACCTTAACCAAGCCTGTGTGAGAAAATACGGTGCTTTTAAGTTGATTGCTAATTGAATATCCCATGTTTTCTCTGTCACATTCATGAAGTCTCCCTCATGAAGACTGACACCGGCATTGTTAATCAGGCAGTCTATTAAACCGAAATACGTTGTTGCCTCTTCCAAAGCTTTGTCAAAACCACTAATATCTGTCAGATCACAACAGATAGAGCGACAATTCTCACCGAGTTCTTTTTCCACAAGCGCCAATTTTTGCGCATCTACATCTGCAAGAATGACTTTTGCGCCTTGGGCAATACATTTACGAGCAATCGCGGAACCGATCCCTCCCGCACCTCCGGTAATGAACACGACATGGTCTTTTAGCACACTGCCATGCTCCAGCTGACCGATATTTACGGTCAAGGATATACCGGATTTCTCATTACTGAAATACTTCGTCTCCTTCTCCATTTTTTTACCTCCTTATGAAGAACAAAATGTTTTGATAATTACAAAAAACAATTAAAATTTCTTATGATTACCAAAAGCATTATCCAACAAAAATTAGTATAAATTAAAAAATATGGTTTGTCCAGCAAATTAAGTAATTTTTAATATGCTAATTTTTTAACAAGTGTAATATTTAAGAAACTTTTAAAATCAGGCTGGAAACACGCATAAAGCTTTTACATGATACAGGTTTTACATTTTTCTTTAATTTGATTTTTATTTCATTTCATCGCACAGAATTAACGGAATTGTAAAAAAACCTATGATCCTATTCGTTCCTTTTCCACCCATATGCCATGACTGCATTTTCCCGCAATACTATATGTTTTAGCAAATAAAAAAAGCGATCCCCACGATAACAGCACATCGTTGTAACATGCGCCATTCATCACAAGGATCGTATCATTGCTTCTATGAATTCTTATCTTATTTCTGATTAACTCTTACGGATATCGTTACGCCTCATTATCCTCCTTTGCCTGCGCTATGATACGCTCACTTAGAGCTTGCGGCAGCGGATCATAACGCTCAAAGCGCTGTGTATAGGTTCCTCTGCCCTTTGTCATGGCGCGCAGTTCAATCGCATACTTCTGCATCTCTGCCAGCGGTACCTGTGCATTGATCATCTGATAGCCATCCTTCATATCCATGCCCATGATCGCACCTCTGCGCTTATTGAAATCACCGAGGATATCACCGGTATATTCATCCGGTACTTTGACCTGTACATCCACGATCGGCTCTAACAGCACCGGATTGGCTTTGGGCATCGCATCCTTATACGCCAAATGCGCTGCCAGTTTAAATGCAATCTCACTGGAATCCACATCGTGATACTTGCCATCCAGTAGCGTCGCTTTGACATTGACTACCTTATAGCCTGCCAAGATACCCTTTTCCATACATTCTCTTAATCCTGTTTCAACAGCCGGGAAATAACCCTTGGGGATCGCGCCGCCGAATACCTTTTCCTCAAATACCATTTCGATCTCATCCGGGTTTGGCGCAAACTCTACGAAAACATGACCGAATTGACCGTGCCCGCCCGTCTGTTTTTTATGTCTGCCTTCTCCGATGACCTTGCCGCGGATCGTTTCGCGATACGCTACCTTTGGCGTTTTCAGCTCCACTTCTACTTTATATCTGGTCTTTAATTTATTTAAGGCAACCTCCAAGTGCTGATCACCGACGCCATATAAAACCGTCTGTTTCGTTTCCTTGTTTGTTTCTAAGCGTAAGGTCGCATCCTCCTCACAGATTCTGGCGAGGGCATTGCTCATTTTATCCTCATCGTTTTTGGTCTTCGGATAAACCGCCATACCTAGCATCGCTTGGGAAAACGCAATCGGATCTACCACAAATGCGCTGCCATTTTCACACAGCGTATCATTGGTTTGGGTTGCCTGAAGCTTGACAACTGCGCCGATATCTCCGGTGAATAACTTACCGACTGCGGTCTGATGCTTCCCCTTTACAATAAAGATCTGCGATATCTTTTCCTGCTTTTCCTTTTGCGTATTATATACGAGGGAATCAGCACTCAATACACCGGATAATACCTTCAAATAGGAAATGCGTCCAACAAAGGGATCCACAATCGTTTTAAATACTTGTGCGCTTAAGCGCTCCTTTTCGTTTGTCTCCAGCATCACGCCATCCTGCGTCGTGGCATCGATTGCCAGATAGCTGCCTGCCTCACCATAGGTCGGAAAATACTTGATGATCAAATCCATCAAGCGCTCAATTCCTACAGTGAGATTTGCCGAACCGCTGAATACCGGACAGATCTCACCGCTGCGCACACCCAAGCGCACCCCCTTGGTTAATTCTGCCTCGCTGAACTCCTCACCGTTGAAGAATTTCTCCATCAGCTCATCATCGCCCATCGCTACTGCCTCGGCGATTTCATCCTTGTATTCTTTTACCAGCTCCAACATATCCTCAGGCACCTCATATGCCTTGTTGGGATCGGCCTTTTCTCCTTTAAAATACCATGCCTTATCCCGCAGGATATTCACGGAACCGATCACCTCACCCTGTTCGACAATCGGCACCTCGAAGGGAATCACACTCTTTCCAAAGGTATCACGCAGCTGGTGATAGGCTGTATCGAAAGAAGCGTGTTCCTCATCCGTCTTATTGATAAAGAAAATTGTCGGAAGCTTTCTGCTTTGCGCTTCTTCCCATGCGCGAATCGTACCGCTTTGTATGCCTTCCTTAGCACCCAAAATGATCAAGGCATTGTCCGCTACCGCCAGTGCCGCTTCCTTTTCTCCGGTGAAATCCGCATAACCCGGTGTATCGAGAAAATTGATTTTACATTCCTTCCATTCGATCGGTACAATCGAAGTATACACGGAGATTCCTCTGCGTACCTCCTCCGGATCATAATCGATCAGGGAGCTTCCTTCACTGGTTTTGCCGAAGCGCTCACTTGCCTTGGTAAAAAACAACATGCTTTCCAACACCGCTGTCTTACCTGCGCCGCTATGTCCGAGAACGGCGACATTACGCACCTCATGCGCCAAATAGTCTCTCATAAGCTCCTACCTCAAGATCGGCTTTAATTGATCAAGGCACTCACCACGGACATAATGGATTGCTTTGCGCCCTTCCTTATCGATCTGTTCCTTATCTGCCCCATTGGCGATGAGTTCCTCCACCAATCCGGCATAACCGCCATAAGCCGCACGCATGAGTGCAGTACAGCCATTATTATCACATAAATTCACATCGGCACCACGTTCTAATAGCATCCGGATGACATCCTTTTTAAATGCGATACATGCCTCCATCAGCGCTGTTCTGCCTGTTTCATCCTGCGCATTGATATCTGCGCCCGCATCCAGCAATACGCTCACACAGCGATCTCTTCCCAAGAAAGCCGCGCGCATCAGCGCTGTTCTGCCCCGATCATCCTTTTTATTGACATCCGCACCCGCTTCAATCAATTTCTTGCAAATCGTTTTATTGCCTTTTTTCGCCGCACCCATAATCGCGGTTTTACCCTTGTGATCCTCTAAATTCACATCAGCGCCATGATCTACCAAAAAGCGGACAATATCCTTATAATCGCGCTTTGCGGCACGCATCAAGCCGGTTCTTCCATCTCCATTTTGATAGTTGATCTGAGCACCCTTTTTCACCTCTGCGCATACCGTGGTGAAATCACCGTTGGCGCAGGCATCCCAAAATACTTTGATTTCGCTTTGATCCATGTCTTTTGCCTCCTGTCTTTAGATCAATCATGATATTAAAAAAACGGACGCACATATCACGTACCTTCCGTTTCTTCATCCAAATCAAAACTCATGCGCGTACGCACAGTGCCAATTCCTTTGTCTAAGTTGAATCGAACTGCCATCATATGCGCACCTCCTCACAAAACTATGATACTTATATTGTAATGGAAAACAGGATTTATGCAAGCGTTTTCATAACAGTTTTTCCTTTTTCTTCCTGTATTGTCCTTATTCGGTATATTTTTGGCTTAATCAGTATATAGATCCTACAATAACAAAGACAAAGCGAGGAAAAGGAGTGGCTTTTGACGAATCGTGCGAAAAGAAAAAAAGTATATTGAGAGGGAAAAGCAATAGAAAGCAGAGAACACAAGGATCTATTTGAAAACGATAGAGAAACATAAGTCAAAATCAAAAGTTAAAAAAGAGCGTAAGAGTCAAATAGTCATGAAATGCGATACCATAAAAAACAAGGATATCGCATATCATGCATTAGAAGGAAAGATCGGGTGATATCATGAATACCGAAAAAGAGCGCTCTCTATTGATCCATGTCCTGTATATGGGAATGCTGCTGGGATTTCTCTATTTATTTTTCCGCTATGTATTATATGAAATATTGCCCTTTGTATTTGGCTTTCTCATTGCTTTTTCTTTGCGCCCCCTGATCAAATTAACCATGCATCATCTTCCCCTGCCGCAAAAGCTGATCTCTGTTTTCTATCTTATATTATTTTACGGGACGGTAGGTAGCGCAATCACGATTTTGACCATCCATTGTTTCCGTTTTCTCTCCGGCTTTGTTGTGCATCTTCCATCGCTTTATGAAAGCCAAATCGTCCCGATGCTGGATCAGGTATTTTATATGGTTCAAAGCTGGCTGACACAGGTATTTCACGTTTCAATGATCGATTGGAATCAAGTGTATAACCAGCTATCCGAAGCCCTTCGCTCCTTTACGATCAGCGGCAGTGCTTCGCTGTTTGTGATGATTAAAACGATTGCTTCCTCCCTGCCCGGAATGCTGATTTCCTTTTTTATCACGTTGTTATCTTCGATATTTTTCACCTTGGATTTTCCCAACATTTCAAGGTTTATCATGCGCCAGATCCCCAAAAACAAGCATGATAATTTTTATCAACTGCGCCATATCGTGACTGATACGATCCTGCATTATCTGTATGCCTATGGCAAACTGATGATGATCACCTTTCTGGAGTTGAGCATCGGCTTATGGTATCTGCGCGTATCTCATGCGATACCGATCGCTTTTTTGATCTCTTTTTTCGATATTTTTCCTATTCTGGGTACCGGAACGATCCTATATCCGTGGATCGCTGTCAGTCTGTTTCATGGACAGACAAAGCTTGCGGTTGGTCTTTTGGTTCTCCATCTGATCATCAATGTTATCCGCCAGATCATGGAACCGAAGATCGTAGGCAAGCAGCTAGGAGTGCATCCACTGATCATGCTGGGGTGTATGTTTTTCGGAGTGAAGTTGTTTGGTTTTCTCGGCATTTTCATTACACCGATCTTGGTTCAGATCTTCGCTCGCTTGAATGAGGAAGGATGGATTACCATTTATCACTGAAAAGCGGTAATTTCATTTTATCCATGGAATCTTATCACGAAGGTGCAGGCGAAGATCTTGACATAGAAAAACATGAGTTCCTGCAAACAGTACCCATGTTTTCGCTGTCATATGAGATTCATGTGAAAGGCAAATCATTCCTCTCTTTTTTGTTTGTATTTGGTTATGATCAGGAATATCCAGCCAAGGGAAAAGCAATTTATTGCTATATAGAGCATGAGGTGAGTGTGATCACCCGTCAATGCTCCTCCAACATTGTCACCCGGATAATAGCTTCCCTGTACGTCTCCGTTTGGCTTGTCCTGCCCTTCTTCACTATCTTTGGGATCATCAAAGCGCATCGTATCATAGGGAAATGGACTTGATACATTATGCTCCGGCTTCCATTCCGTGATCTCCTTAATATTTTCATCCGGTATACCATCATGGTTTGTATCTACATTGACATCCGGTTTCCCATCCCCTGTGCTATCGATATCAATATCCGGAATCCAGTCACCATCTACATCTTTATTGATGTCCGGTTCTCCGTCACCGTCAAGATCGATATTCACATCCGGTTTTCCATCGCCATCCGTATCAATATT
>CANPNQ010000078.1 GCA_947575425.1 uncultured Erysipelotrichaceae bacterium | reverse complement strand
ATGTTTCCTTTGTGGTGGATATCATGCTGGATGAAAAGGCGGCGGATATGGATCGATCCAAGGAGCTGAACAGTAAGGAAGCGATGTATTTGGGTATTGCCTTATCGCTGGATTCTTTGGCAAGCGGTATTGCTTATGGGATTGGATATGCCCATGTGGGACTGCTGCTGATACTGTCTTTTTCGGTGGGAGTGACGATGATCATTGGAGGCAGATGCATCGGCTCGCATATTTCCCGCTATGCGCAAAGAGATGTATCATGGATCAGCGGAATACTGTTAATGGTATTGGCGCTGCTTCGGTTGAAATAAGCGCAGGAATAGGATAATTGCATGTTTGAGCGCGGGCGACTGTGCATAAATTGCGTGGAAAACAAAGGGGAAAGCATAGGGGAATTGCTTTTAAGTTGGGGGAAAACGTGCTATAATAACCGTGAACATAGGAGGATGTTAAACATATGAGTAAAAGACCAGTCGTATTGGTAGTAATGGATGGCGTTGGCCTCAATGCCTCTGAATTCGGTAATGCGGTAAAAAAAGCATACAAACCCACATTGGATAAATTATGGGAAAGCTGTCCTCATACAGAGATCAAGGCACATGGCTTGGCGGTCGGCTTACCCAGTGATGGTGATATGGGAAACAGTGAGGTTGGCCATAATGCGCTTGGCTGCGGGCAGATTTACAGTCAGGGCGCCAAGCTGGTAAATGAATCCATTGAATCAGGAGATATCTTTACTTCTGAAACATGGAAAGATCTGGTTGCGTATTGTAAGGATAAGGGAACGATGCATTTCCTGGGCTTGTTATCGGATGGCAATGTACATTCCCATATCAAACATTTAAAGGCATTGATTGCACAGGCGAAGCAGGAAGGTGTAAAAGAGGTACGGGTTCATGCGTTGTTAGACGGACGAGATGTTCCTGAGACAAGCGCCTTGGTCTATGTCGATGATATCGAAGCATTTATGAGTGAGTTGAATGATGATAATTTCCATGCCTGCATTGCCAGTGGCGGCGGGCGTATGAGTATTACAATGGATCGCTATGAGGCAAACTGGGCAATGGTGGAAAAGGGATGGCATACGCATGTCTTGGGAGAAGGTCGTGCGTTCACCAGCGCAAAGGAAGCGATCGAGACGTATCGCAAGGAATTAAGCGTTGTGGATCAGGATCTGCCTCCGTTTGTCATTGCGAAGGACAATCAGCCTGTCGGTACGATCAAGGACGGAGATTCCGTAATTCTGTTTAACTTCCGCGGGGATCGGGCGCAGGAGATCTCTTTGGCATTTGACGGTGACGAGAGCTTTGATAAGTTTCATCGAGTGCGCAAGCCGAAGGTGATGTATGCCGGCATGCTACAATACGATGCCGATCTGAACATTCCCCATCATTTCTTGGCTTTCCCGCCTAAAATCAAATATACATTGTCGGAGGAGCTGGTGAAGCACGGGATTCGTCAGTATGCGATCTCAGAAACGCAGAAATACGGACACGTGACTTATTTCTGGAATGGCAATCGCTCCGAGAAATTCAATGAAGCGCTGGAGGACTTTGTTCAGATTGATTCCGATGTCATTCCATTTGAACAGCGTCCGTGGATGAAAGCGGCAGAGATTACCGATGTATTATGCGCTGCCATTGCATCAGGCAACTATGACTTTTTAAGAACCAACTACCCCAACGGGGATATGGTTGGTCATACTGGCAACTTTGAGGCAACGGTAATCGGTGTGGAGTCTGTGGATCTTCAGCTGGCTAGAGTGATGAAGGCAGTAGACAATGTAAACGGTATTTTGATCGTAACTGCGGATCATGGAAATGCCGATGAGATGTATGAGAAGGCAAAGAAGGAAGATGCGCCGATCAAGGCAAAGACGTCTCACACGTTGAATAAAGTACCGTTTATCGTTTACGGTGCGGATGTGGAGCTGAAAACAGGGGAGGAGCTTGGCTTATCCAATGTAGCGGCTACCGTAGCGGATCTGCTTGGCATTGAACCCAATGAGCATTGGCAGGAAAGTCTGATCAAGAAATAAGATCTTGATTTGAAAAAAGAATGAGATATCTGATGGTGAAGAGTCAAAGGATATCTCTTTTTTTCTCTTGCTTAATATAGGAAGGATCCATCCTATAAAAAGAGTCTATCTGCATTTTACTTTTTCTATGAAAGTAGTAAACTGGTAGCGGATCGAAGCGCATCATGCATTCATAAAGCGCTTACGAAGCAGAAATATAGGCAGCACATAAAAATTATTGTGCTATTTTAAAAAAAATATGGTACAATAGTACACGGTTTATGATTTGTGCATCATAAGCTGAATTATCAAGTGCCGGCTTGATAAAAGTTAGTCAGAAAGAGGGAAAAAGGATGAGCAATGCGATAATTAGAATGATCGCGACGCAGGATTATGAGGATATTCATGATCTGAATACGGAGCTTGGCTATTCATATGACAAGGACAAGGTGTATAAAAAGATCATAGCGATCTTAGAAGCCGGGAATGACATTCTTTTGGTAGCTGAGCAGGATGGTAGGGTGATCGGCTATGCACATGGTTCTCCCTATGAAACATTGTATGCGGATCATTTGTTAAATACCGTATGCTTCTGCGTCAAGGAAGGAATCGCTGATGAGGAAGAAATCGGCAATGAATTGTATGATGCTTTTGAGGAGCGCGCAAAGCGTTTCGGTTATAAAGGCATCCGTCTATCACTGGATTTGGAGCGAGAAAAGGCACACGAATTGTTTATCAAGCATGGGTTTGAGACAAAGCGTTCCCTGCATCACTATATTAAATATTTTCGGTGATTGTTTGCCCGTTTGGGCTTTTTTTGTGGTTAAAAATCAATATGCGATAGAAATAGAGCTTTTGGATATCTTCAACGGTATATTCCGGGTGCTCATTTAATATCTTCATACGATAAGAAAATAGTCTTTTACACAGGAATATGCTTTCTTAGATTGCCGATATTTTCTTATTATTTGTGGAACTAAAAAATTGTATTGATATCTAAATTGCTCAAACTTTTCTCTTACTTCAATAAAGCAATTCCGCTTTTTATGGTCTGCTAAATAGTTTACAAACTGCAACATTCCATAATATGATCCGATTTTTTGTTTACCAGTATCAGAATAGAAATATATAAACGGATGTAAGCCTAATGAAAATTTTTCCTTAGAATTAATATATTGCAGTATTGCCAAAGTATACTCTTTAAAACTTCGTTTTCGGACGCAGCCTTAGCTGTATCAATTTTAGTAATCCCATTACAAATTTTTACTGACTGTGTGACTACATCTAATGTAAATGCAATATCATATTGCATTTACTTTCTGACATAGCCTTGCTTTTCATTAGTGTTCTGCTCACTTCCTGTATGCTTTCTAAATCAGGCAAAGGCATAGCATTGATTTCCGTCGAATTTACCTGCGTTGAACCATTCAGAATCTTATAATATTCATCGTAAAGAGTAGAATTAAAAATCACATATAATCCATACACAAGACACTCAGACATTTCCGTTATCAATCCATCGACAAAATTAATCTTGTTCTGTGTACTGATTTTCTGATCCTGTGGATATTTCTTTGATAAATATATTCCACACTTCAGTCTGCGCCTTTCTTCTTTTGCAGTAAAACGCTTAACAAATAAATAATTCCGATTATCCTGCATTAGTCCTTTTTGGTCAGTCACAACATACTCATGTTCTTTCTGGAATCCCATTGCCGCAAAAATGAAATATAAATTGGGTGTGCCATAACATACGCCCGGCATAGCTGTTGCTTCCGGCGCATCTTTAGCTATCTTCACATATGGAGGATTGCCGATAACAAAATCATATTTTTTAGGCTCAAAATTGCCGCCTAACATATGATTGAAGTCCAAATACTGGCTTGTAATATAATTACCTGTGAGAATATGAATTTGAATGTCCTTTTTGAATTTGCCTGATAAGTATGCAGGTTTTCTCTGAACAATCCCAAAATATTATCATCATTCTCATAACAAGTTAATTCTATTGTCTGAACAGAAGCCATCCGCTCCAATCGTTCTAAAAGCGCACACGACAATATGTCTGAACCTGCTCCTGCGTCTAAAATGCGAATCTTGAACAAATTTTCAGAAATAGTATATAGTCCAGCCATAAAACGTGCTGTTTCTTTGCTTGTAAAAACTGACCATATTTTTTACGCTCTTTTTTTAGGCATATCGTCAATATATTTGTTTGTGCGCTCAATCAGCATCTTCTTCCTCTGCTTTCTTACGTCACTACAGCCAGTTTTTATATCTCATTATATGCCCTCTCTAATAGAGGTTTTGCCCTTTCAAAATCCGCTGCATTTTTAATCGTTATCTGCAAGTCCCCTGTGCCATAATGTCCAATGCTACGCATATCTCTCGTAAATCCGTTTTCCAATTCGACAGTTTCCGGATTAAGCTTCAAAAATAATATAATCTGTTTGTTGAATATTTCGATACATACCATGTTTTGAACCTTTTTATATGCCAAATATAATTTCAGTTGATTCGATACAATATCATCTCCTAAAGATTCAATAAAATCACATATAGAATGGTAAAGATTTTTCATATTTTCAGAGATCGACGCTAATTTTTCCAAGTGGGTTTTCTGCGTACTATTTTTTGTACCATTTTCATCTCCTACATTTTCCATAATCGGCTTTACAATCGGAGTATTTAAATGTTCAAGAAGGAGCATACCATTATCATACCTGCGATAACTTACCAATTTAATATTCCTCTGCATTTGGTTGACTGCATGCATATCATATTTTGTAAAATCATGCGCAACACAAATAACACATGGAACAGACCAGTCTATGTTGTCAGCTGCTTCCATTCCCAATTTATCAATAACCAGTAATTTAAAATCTGCTTTATGGTCTAAAAGCCAATCAAGATAAAACAGTCCTTGATTAATTACGTTCTCATTCTGACTGCGCTTATATTCAAATATAACAGGACTGTTGTTTTCATCAATTCCAATACTGTCCATACGACCGTTTGTAACAGCATACTCGCTTTTTAAAAACCGCACCCCAAAAAATATTTCCATATTTTGCTCTATCAACGTCTGAAGTTCTTTTTCCAAAACCACCTCAGATGATGTACATTCCTTTATTCCTTCATTCAAAGAGAATAATTTTATCTCCGCCATACTTTTACCTCATTTCATAATGATACAGGACTGCTATAAAATTTTTATAGCTGCTCCTTGAAAGTTCTTACACCTTTTCAACCTCTTTAATTTTAGCACATCCACATACACTTTTCCACTGATTTCAAAGAATAGCCGAGAATGTCAAAGAATTTTTAAAAATATGGATCAAGGCGTACCTTTCTTTTCCGTATCGGTCATATTATCCCTCAACTTTCATATCTAAAAAATTCTCTTGCTAACACTGCTGCCATTGTTTACTAATATCCCTGTTTCAAATAGCCTTGAACAATCGTACCAAATATACCTTTTACCATATCCGTTTCTATGTCACAATCAGTTTGCAGTTCTCCTGACAATGCCATCGCAACAGATTCAATCGCCTTGTCCTCCAACAACTCATGCAGCTTCGTAAGAATTGTTCTGTAGTATGCAGATTCGTTTCTATTTCCTCGCACTTTAAACGCAAGATATTACCGTCTGAATAGTGAACCTCTACATAACCGTTATCCATATTGTACTCACAGCCTATAATATTTTCCATAGAATACTGTCTACCCAAATTTTCATTATCCATCATATCCATCCTTTCTTATCTGACCCTTCCATATGCTCTGTTCTGCTGCTTTCTGCTTTGTGCAATTCGTTCCATTTCCCTTGCATTTGTCACAATCGTATCAATCTTATCTGCTCCAACATACTGTTTCACACGCTCAAAATCATCCGCTTTTTCCTGCAACTGTTCTAATTTTACAT
>CANPNQ010000077.1 GCA_947575425.1 uncultured Erysipelotrichaceae bacterium | reverse complement strand
CGACATAGACCGCTTTATCGAAATGTGTGGATAAGCGCTCAGACAGCGGATATCCTTCAAAACCCGGCAAATTGGTCGCCATCATCATGACGCCCCGCTTGGTATCTACCGGTCCCGGTACACCCATACCGATTCCCAGACATTCCTCATGCCCCTCAATGGCTTCAATCATATGAATGATCTTATGGATGACATGTTCCACCCCCTGTTCTATCTCTGTCGCTTCTTTCACGACCTGTAATAAGCTTCCCTGCTCATCAACCTTAGCGACTCGCACATTGGTTCCACCAAGATCCACTCCGATGAAGGTTTTCATTTGCTCGTCCTCCTAAACTTATGAAACCATTGTACCATATTTTCCCATCTATTACATTATACTTTCCTAATTTTACGATTGTTTTACCACTCCTATCAGGCAAAGCAATCCTATATAAAAATGATGTATAAAAAGAAAGCAATTCCTATGGATCCTATCCAATCACTCATAGGGATTAGCTTTCTTTTTTCGCTATATTTACTTCACTTCGATGATCTTCATCATATTGGTGGCACCGCAACCCACCGGATATCCCGCTACTAACAGGATTGTCTGTCCTTCCTTCACGCCATGCGCCTTTGCGATATCGCGTGCCAATTCGCATTCGTTGTTGGAATTGTTGGAAATATTGGACTTATAGGTAATGACACCCCAGTTCGCCGCCAAGGAGCGCTGTGTTTTATCATCAAAGGTCACACCGATAATGGGCGCTTTCGGACGGAACTTGGATAAACGCCGCGCTGTGTTCCCGGATTGGGTAAAGGCGACAATCGCCGCTACATCCAGCGCCATTGCGGTATCTGCGACCGAAATGCCGATCGCATCGTTATTGGTGCGCTGAGATGTCTTAATCTGATTTTTCAAGCTCTCTTTATAGGGATAAACCTGTGATTCAATCGCTGTTGCGATCTTCACCATCGTCTGAACCGCTTCCACCGGATAATCACCCGCTGCTGATTCACCGCTTAACATGATTGCATCGGTACCATCCAAAATGGCATTGGCAACATCACTTGCCTCGGCGCGGGTTGGTCTTGGATTTCCCTGCATGCTCTCCAGCATATGCGTTGCCGTTACCACCGGTTTTCCCATTTCATTCGCAATGCGGATGATCCGCTTCTGATAGATCGGAACCAGCTCCAGCGATACATCAACACCCAGATCCCCGCGTGCGACCATCACACCGTCCGCAACCTCCAAAATCTCACGCAGGTTATCAAATCCCTCTTGGTTTTCGATCTTGGGAATGATCTGGATATCCTCGCAGCCTTCCTCCTTCAAAATTTCACGGATTGCTAAAATATCTTCTTTTCTTCTGGTAAAAGAAGCGGCGATATAATCCACGCCCTGACGACAGCCAAAGCGGATATCTGCTTCATCCTTAGGGGAAATAAAAGGCATACTCAGCTTTACGCCGGGCAGATTGCATCCCTTTTTACTTTTCAATACATGAGAATTCTCGATGCGGCAAATTAACTCGCCATCTCGCTTTTCCAATACGCTCAACCGACATTTTCCATCATCGATCAAAATGGTGGAACCCACGCTTAAATCATCGAATATCTCCGGACACTGGATATGAAAACGCTCCTTTGTGCCGAGAATCTTATCTCTGACAATCGTTACGACATCGCCCTTTTCATAGGCTTCTGCACCGTTCGCAAATTCACCCAAGCGAACCTCCGGTCCCTTGGTATCAAGCAATATCGCAATGTTTTTGTTCAATTCCTGATTGACCTCACGGATATTTTGAATCCGTCTGCCATGTTCCTCAAAGTCACCGTGTGAGAAATTCAGGCGGATAATATCCATCCCGTTTTCCGCCAGCTTGCGCATCATTTCCTTGCTTTCCGATGCGGGACCGATCGTACATATAATTTTCGTTTTCTTGTTCATATAGCTTCCTTTCCTATCTGTTTCCTTCCTTTTACTTCCTAACCTTTTGTTTTTCCTGCTTGTTTTCCTCGCTAAGACTTACAGTTGACTTTCTCTTTTCCCATTCTATCCACATGGATTCCGCCACTTCTTTTGTCTGTCCTGTATAGGATGCGTTCCTTCCTTCGCCCTATACGAGTCGATCAAACAAATTTTGAAGCTGCTTGCGGGAAGCGCGCGGAATATTTAATGCTTCCTCAATCGGTGTGGATATAATTCTGTTATTCTTGATACCGACGCATTGTCCACCAATTCCCTGCATTAACAGATCCACTGCCTTTTCGCCCATACGGG
Organism: uncultured Erysipelotrichaceae bacterium; assembly: GCA_947575425.1. GTDB lineage: Bacteria > Bacillota_I > Bacilli_A > Erysipelotrichales > Erysipelotrichaceae > C-19. The sequence goes on along the minus strand of CANPNQ010000077.1, from coordinate 3,702 downwards.
AGGCCAGAACACGATCACTCGGTGTTGGCGAACCACCGCGCTGCACATGTCCCAATACCGTTGCCCTGCCGGAAAATCCGGTATTTAACGATACCTTGCGGGCGAACTGATGCACATCAGTCATCTTCTCCGAGATAATCACGATCGCATGGCGTTTTTTGCGAATGACGTCCAGATCGCGCAAACGCTCTAAGATCTCCGATTCCTCAAAACCTGTCTCCGATGTACAGACGATTTCCGCACCACAGGCAATCCCTGCCCAAATTGCCAGATCTCCGCAGCGGTTGCCCATGACTTCAACCACTGAACAGCGATGATGGGAGCTGGAGGTATCTCGCAGCTTATCGACCGCATCCACGATGGTTCTCAATGCAGTATCAAATCCAATCGTAAAATCGGTGGATGTAATATCGTTATCAATGGTTCCCGGTAAACCGATACAGTTAATTCCCATATCGGTCAGCGCCTGTGCCCCGCGATAACTGCCATCTCCCCCGATCACGACGATAGCTTCAATGCCGCGCTTCTTTAACTGCTCCACCGCTTTTGCACGAACGGATTCATCCTTGAATTCCGGCAAGCGTGCAGAACCCAAGATCGTTCCACCACGATCAATGATATCACCGACACCTGACTTGGTCAATGGCTCAATATAGCCTTCCACCATACCCTTATAGCCATCGTATACGCCATAGACCTCAATGCCGCTGTTTAGCGCAACACGAGTCACCGCACGAATGGCCGCATTCATTCCCGGCGCATCACCGCCCGAGGTCAGAACACCGATCCGCTTTACCATATGTGATCCCTCCGTTCTCGTAACATTATACTCCTGTGTGCTGTAATTTTCCAGTCCTATTTTCGGCGTGAATTCCCTTTGATAAACTCTGCGTTTGCCAAAGCGCGAATCCGATCCGCAATCCGTTCTGCCGCCATCGGTTCGCTCATCTGATTACCCGTGGTCACATAGCGTTCCTTACATTCATCCATACTGTAATTTCCACTGAAGAAGGTCAAGCGATGCTGCTCCATCCTTTGATCCAGCAAAGGCAGAAGCACCTCATCTCGACTCCATGCGGTGATGCTTTCTGATGCGATATCATCCAGCACCAGTACATCTGCCGCTCCCATACGTTTCAGCTTGCGCTCCATTGCCTCATGCTCACGAAACAACAGCTTTAGCTCCGAAATCAGCTTCGGTACGTTCACAAAAGCAACGGATTTATTTAATTTTGCATAGTGATTGGCGATACCTGCCGCCAAATAGGATTTTCCCACCCCCGGCTTTCCCCACAAATATAACCCTTTTTGCGCCCGTTCCTGTTGTAAAAGCGCTGCGATATGGGCAAGACTTGTCTTGTATGCCGCACTTTCCTTTGTGATATCGAGCCGCGTAAGATCAATCATCAGCTGCTCCTCGCTGATATGAGATTCCACATACTTGTTTCTATGTGTCAACGCCCGCTCTCTTTCCTTCGCATAATGGCAGCGGCACAGCGTGAAATCAAGGCGACCATCCACATACAGATCCATATAGCACCCCTTGATCTTTTGGGTACAATAGGATAATCCCGCACAATGATCACAGCGCTTTATCTGCTCCAGCCAGCTGGAGAACTTCCCTGTATGCGCATAGACGAATTCCTCACCTAAATCGTGTTGCTTCAGCCATTTCTTCACATGGGCATCTTTCATTAACAATGCATATACCTTGTCCTTATAGCTCTTTGCTTCTTCACTCAATTCCCATGCAAAATCCATCTTATCCATGTGTATCCCTCAGCTTTCGTAATTCCTCCATCAATGCCGCATCATCAATTTCAGATTCCTCTTTCACAGCTTCCTGCTCATAAAACCACTGCGGCAGCTCTTTTTTGCTTGTATTTTTCTTTCCTTTGCTTATCTCCTCTTGAATGAGAGCGAGTGCCTTGTCCTTGGTATCAATACCAAGTCTTACCCATCTGCCTGCCACCTTTTCCACATAAGCTCTGCTCAAACTTTGATTACAGCGCTCCAACACATATTCAATCAATACATTGATTACCTGCGGCTGTAAATGATACGTCTCATACAGCAGCGTATCGATCAATCTCTGATCGCTTTTAGAAACAGCGATCCCGTTTTGCTTTTCCTGTAAGAAGCGTATGGGAGGCAGGGCATAGGGATCCTCCACCTGCTTGATGAATTCCTTGTGAGAGCTTTGAATATAGCGAATCAGCTTCTTTTGATCCAGTTTATTTTGTTTTAAATCCATGCTTTTCCCTACCAGCTTCTGCATTTCCTTTTCATCAATCCCATACAAGTCTGCTTTCTCCGCAATAAAATCGAGGTTTTCCTTGGTGCGTTCACTCAATGGAAATATCATTGCTGATAAACCGTTTAAAAACAGATCAAAATTGAAATGAATCGGCAGTTGTCTGAGTTTGGGACGCAGTTGAACAAAGCTTTCTTCTTTTGCATCATCCCAATCATGAAACAGGGCGCTCATATGCACACTGATCTCCTGATAGCTCTCCTTTCCATTGCTTCCGCTCGCAAAGCATCGTTTCATATACTCGTATACCTGTTTTCCCATCTTGCGCAAATACAGCCTGCCAAACACATCATGGCTTAAAAACTGATCTCCGCTTTTGGGCGGATACAGTTCATAGAGATAAGCGTTCTTAGTTCCATCATAATATGTCTTTACCAACAAATATTGCTCCAACAGCGTTCGGCTACCCTCAATCAGCTCACAGGATTGTCCACACAGTTTTTGGATCAGCAGATGGTTTTTAATCTTTTGCGGCATCATCGACAATGCGCGCAGCGTTTCATAGAGCGTGATTGCATCCTTGCCGATCAACGGTGCGTATAACAGATGTAATACGTTAAAATCCTCTTGCCTAAGGGATGCAAGCATTTCTATTTTTAAGCGATCCTCACGATTCAGCACCTCATCATTCCTCCCATAGTCTCTCTAATTCCTTTATCATTTGCTTTCTCAATGCTTCCTTATCCCCATCATTATGCAATATCACATCTGCCCCCTTGCATTTTTCTTCTTCGCTTATTTGATGTTTCAAACGACGCAGTGCCTCTGCTTTCGGGATGTGACGATAGGTTTCTAAACGGTGTAACAGCGTCTCTCGCTCACATACCACGACCCATATTTCATCAAAGTAGCTTTCCCAGTGCACCTCAAATAATAGCGGTACTTCGATAACGACAATGCGTTCCTCACTTGCTTCACATCGACGGATGATCTCCTCTTGGATCATCGGATGCAGCGCACTCATCTTCTTTGTGTCCAGATTGCCCTGTGCATCCAGAATGTCAATTCCAAAGCTTTCTATAATGCGCTCATAGCCTCTTGCGCCTTTGCGTATGAGTTCCCGATTGATCTCATCGCAATCCAGCACTGCGACTCCCACCTGTTTCAATAGCGCAATTACACTGGATTTGCCTGCCCCCATCATTCCTGTTAAAGCGATTTTTTTTGTCTGTGTCATATTCATCCCTCGTCCCCGATTGTATGATTCTTATTGATTCTGTGGTTATCTGCTATTACGATGTTTTTTTGTGATGCTTATGCAGGTGATGAATCAAGACTTACCCATCCGCTTGTTCACAGGTTTTGTGTGGCTATGGTCGATAAGAGTCCGTTTTCAGTTCATCATATCATGTCTTAATATCTGTTTTTATGATCCCTTATTTTTTGCG
>CANPNQ010000076.1 GCA_947575425.1 uncultured Erysipelotrichaceae bacterium | reverse complement strand
CGCCCTCTTAATACCGACTATTCCATGCCGGTAGCGGAGACTGCATCTACCTTCAATGAAAATATCATCATGAATGCAGCCATCGATGAAGAACAGGACCCACAAAAGAAAATGATCCTCATAGAAAAACAATTACAGGATGTAACACAGATCATCTGTGATATCTATTCCCGCTATCTGTTTGAAAGCGAGGTATTTGAAAGACGAAGAAACAGCTTCCTGTTTGCGGATGATTGCTGCGAGATCATGCTCAAGGCACAGAAAACCGCTTACGGAGATGCCTTAGATCCCAATTACCTGCATCCATACATGTGGGTGAATAAATCCCATTACTATTCCTCTTCACTGAGTTTCTATAATTTCCCTTATGCTTTTGGCGGCTTGTTCGCAAGAGGATTGGTGAGAAAGTATGAACAGGAAGGCAAAGCCTTTGTCGAACAATATCGAAAGATGTTAAAGGCAACGACTGTCTGCCATGTCGAGGATGCGGCAGCCATTGTCAACATTGATTTGAAGGATAAACACTTCTGGCTGGATAGTCTGGAAACCTGTAAAGCGCGCGTGGAAGAATTCATCACATTGTCAAGCAAGCATTGATAGCATATGCAAAGCCGCCGATCGGTGGCTTTTTTACCTCTACAGCATTCCTTTCATATTCATATGCAGATCATTTCAAAGTGGATGAGATTTCCTTCCTCTCCTCTTCACTGCACATTCCAACCCACTTTCCTCACAATCCAGAAAACTTTCAAGCAAAATACTTGCATATTCAACTAATCGGATTATAATAATGGTAGAATGAAGAAAGGAACATAAAAATGATGCAAAAAATTGTCGATGATGTCATTGTGACATCCAATGAAGAAGTCAGCGAGGAAATAATCCGCAAGTATTTGAATCATGTAAAACAAAACAATCACGGACGCATGATTCAGTCCATGTCATTGGAGTTTGATGGTGAGGATGTAGGAATCGGTTACTATTTAGCGCCGGAGCATTTTGAAAAGATTCGCCGCATCACCGGCTATCTTGTTGGTGATATGACTCGCTGGAATGATGCAAAGGCAGCGGAAGAAAGCCAGCGCGTAAAGCACGCATAGACACGTTGAAACAACAGGGTAATACCTGTTGTTTTTTGATATGGAGAGGAAAACAAACAAAGATCGAAGAAAGATATCATATGCTTTATATAAATGCAAAACTACATCCAATGCATATGTTCCTCCTTTTTCCCACATAAAAAGGTGATCACATATGATAATCACCTTTTTTCTTATTTTAATTTTCTCCATCATTATGACTGTGCATAACAATCTTTCTATGAATCAAATCAAAATACATTCTATGCTATTTTGAGACAAGATAAGAAAGCAGATGCCTGCCCATGCTTGCTTACAGCTCCTTGATAAATGCACAAAGCAGTTCAAACGTGCGATCAAAGCTTGCCAGTTCCAAGCGTTCCTGCGGCGTATGAATATCCAATGTGATCGGTCCCATGGTCACAATGTCCATATCGGCATCGATTGCCTTGAACACACCGCATTCCAAACCGCCATGCTCGGCAATCAGCTCCAACTCCCCGCCATGCGTCTCTCGAAACACTTTTTGTAAGGTCTCACGCATCGCTGATTTTGCATCATAGTTCCATGCCGGATAGCGAGCTGACATGGGTGAAGCCGAAAGCATCTGCCAACAGCTCGATCTCCTCGCAGATCGTATCAATGTAGGATTCCAATGCACCGCGCACGGAACAATTAACCATGATCGTATTCTCATCGCATGTGACGACAGCCGCATTCATAGATGCAGTGGTCAATCCCTCGATCGACATGCTGTGATGATGCATCCCATGCGGCAGCAGTGTCATAAAGCGAAGATAATCCAGACTGTCTTCCACACTCAGCGCTTCCCTTCCTTCTCCTTTGGTGAGCGATACCTTCACATTAGGATCTGAGAATTCCAATTCCTTTTTCATCTCTTGTTCCACCTGATTTACAATCTCTTGTATCGCTGCTCCATCCAGCTTACAGGAGAACGATGCAAATGCCTCACGAGGAATCGCATTATCCTTCATGCCGCCTTCCACATGAATCAGTGAAACAGCTTCTTTTTTGGCAATCGCATATAACGTGCGTGCCAGCAATTTGTTGGCATTTCCCTTTTCACGATGGATCTCGCCGCCACTATGTCCCCCACTTAGACCTGTGACACTCAAACGATACACCGGATCGCTGATCGGCTCTCTCATAAATGTGCGCTGTGAGATCACATTGGCTCCGCCGGCACTTGTCGTACAGGTAGAAACCTCACCGCCGCCATCCAAATTGATCACTCTCTTGGCATGGATGTACTTACCATCCAAATGCAGAGCGCCGCATAGACCGACCTCCTCCTGTACCGTAAACACGCATTCCAGTGGAGGATGTGGCATATCGCCATCCAATATTGCCAGCATTGCCGCGACACCGCAGCCATCATCCGCTCCCAATGTGGTCCCCTTTGCCTTCAGCCAGCCGTCTTCTATATACAGCTGTAAGGGTTCCTTTTCAAAATCAAACTCCACATCCTTGTTTTTCTCACACACCATATCCATATGTGCCTGCAAAAGTAATATCTCATGATCCTCATAGCCCTGACTTGCGGGCGCATAGATGATGACATTGTACATATCATCTTGTACATAGCGCAATCCTCGCTCCTTCGCAAAGGTAACCAGATAATCACTGTATTCCTTTTCATGAAAGGACCCGTGTGGAATTCTTGTCATTTCCTCAAAAAAATGCTGATGTGGCTTTGTATGATCCAATATATTCATCATTTGACCTCCTTTTATTGACTGCTTATAGTATATAACAATTCCATTCATTTGCCCACGCTTTTTATCCATGTTTCATCTTTTTTGCGAAGTTGTTGTAGCGCGATCCCTCCATTTGATTCCAATGCGCTGAATAGGAAAGCGAATATAATTTGAAGTCTTCCGCATGGATGATATAAACAAATATGGAAGTATTCACATAGGAATTTCCTTCCTTTTATGCTATACTAACCACAGGGCTTTACAAGCATCGTCGTCCCTTTTCTATGATCATACAGGAAGGATAAGACCTGTATCAAGATCCATAGATCGCCGATGCTATTTCATCCGTCCGCAAGCAACACGTTTCCTTCTTATAGAATACAGGTTTCATATATGACAATCCCTCCCATAGAAACAGGTGATTTTATGTATCATATCCAATCCGACCATCAAACAGAGATCATCATCAAAAAAAGCCGCTTTATCACCTATTTGCATCGCTGTGAACAGGAAGCAGATGCCAAGGAATATATGCGCCAGATTCGCAAGGAACATCCCAATGCCAGCCATCACTGCTATGCAATGATTCTTGGAAATAACGATGAGATTCAGCGCAGTAATGATGATGGAGAACCGAGTGGGACTGCGGGAATGCCAATGCTGGAGGTGCTGCGCCAAAATCAAATACAGGATATTTTGGCAATCACTGTACGCTATTTCGGCGGAATCAAGTTAGGCACTGGCGGTTTGGTCCGTGCCTATTCCAGCAGCGTCGCTCAGGCGCTCAAAGAAGCGATCATCACTCAAAGAGTGCGTATGCAAAAATGCAGGCTACGCTTTTCCTATGATATGATTGGTAAAATGGATCATTTTTTCCGTAAAGAACAAATAGAAATCATCGATAAAGACTATGGTGAACAGATAACCTACACCTTTCTTTGTGATAGCATCCCTGAAGAAGCAATCAGTGAATTAAGTAGCGGCGCCTACCATATCGAATGGTTAGAGGAAATCATGGTCGATGTGCGTGTTTCCGATTTGCATCCATAGATCATAATCCACCCATCAAACTTCACAACCGTATATTTCCCTTCTCCCATTCCTCCATAAAATAATACAGGAAGTGCTGAGCCAGCGAGTTCTGCTTAATTTCTTGTCTTGCCTGCGCAAAGGAAAACCATTTCGCCTCATCGACTTCCTGCCGATGAAGTGCTTGTAAAGAGATAGAATCAGAGAGGATCACATAATTGCACATGAGCGTATTTGACGCTTCAAAATACGCACTTTTCATATACTGCATCCGCATGATACTTCTACCGATTTCCTCACGATATTCCCGATGCAGCGCATCCTCCAAGCATTCCTTCTGATTGACATAGCCCGCCACCAAAATCCAATCCATTTTCCCATATTGTCGTATCAACAATATCTTTGTTTGATCGGGAGACAGCACAATCATCGATACCGCTGTATTGCTTAAGGGAAAACGATATTCCCCGCACATCTCACAATAGGGAATGATCCCCTCATCAGCCAATTCCTTCTCAATCAGCTGACAGCCGCATTTCTCACAATATGCCATATCCTTCCTCCTTGCATCTGCGATTTCTCCTTATACCGAATACACTTGATTCTCTTTTTTTATGCCGCCTCCCCTCTCTCCCCACTATCATTCTTGATTCATAATCGTTCTTTCTTATCCATCCTTCCTAACTTCCTGATCTATTTTTATCCGTATACGCCTCTCCCATTACTTCCTTCGCTGTATCACATCTTCCCCTGCGCATGGTTATGTACTTCGACTTCTCCATCGCGAAAGAAAAAGACCGTTACCGGTCATATTCTTCTTCCTCCTCATCATCCTTGCGGCGCTTGATGAAAATAATGATCAATAATATAATCAATGCGATTGCCGCAAGTGCCAAATATAATGTCAAGTTGGTCGTGTCGCCTGTAAAAGCTCCTGCTCTTCTCATAGGATCATCCTCCTTATCACGCAACCACTAACATTATAGACTTTTTTCACACAAAAGAAAAGGATGTTTTTGCATCCAATTCATTATTTTTGCATTTATTTCAGATCTTTTACCAGTTTCCACAGTTCACTGTATGACACAAACCCGATGGCATCGCATTTTTCCTTGGCTTTTTGACGCTGCTTCTTCACATTTCCGTCATGATTTTGATTGAGATTGTTTTTATCCATCATATACTGCACATAGGAAAATTTCTTTAACAGGAACCATGTCGCAATGATATTGTTTATCGTAGTGCCGCGATCCTCACTGTCCCGCAAAATATCCTTCAAGTTGACCAACTGATAGGATGCCATAGCCTGCGCTGTCTCATACATTTCATCATAATTCAAAAAAACCTTACTATCCAGTTGACGTTGTACGATTCCCGCTTTGCTGTTCTGCCAGAAGAAACGCTCCATCGTTTCGATGAATAATTCCGGATGTGTCTCATCAACATTGCACGCAACGATCTCATTGCGGGAGCCTTCATACTCATTCTCTGGTTCGCTGATCACATAATACAATGCTTTGGCAATCACATATTGTGCCTTATCCCCAAAAGTGAGAATCATTGCCTTTTGAGATCCATGAAAAGTTCCATAAAGAATATAAGGACAGCGAATCGTTCCATGCGGCAATTTAAAGGAATCCTTATAGCGGATGATCTGATTGGCGATTGCATCCTTATTGATATTCAGGCGCAAAGAGACGCAGATGCGCAAATCATGATCCCTTTCCCATATCCGCTGAAATAGCGAATAGCGCTCCTTTGCTTCCTCCTGATCCTCCAATATGGTCAAATAATCCTCCAAATAACCGTTAAAATCACAGATCCCGCTTGTTTCCCTAAGATCCTTTACATCACATAAAATATCATATATTGCCATGCTTACTTCCTCCCTTCCTTGTGTGTACGCTAAATGACTATGAAATAGCTGCATCTCTATCGATGGTGAAATGATGAATCCAACAGGCATGCACATCTCTGTTTCCTGCCTGCTTTTCATTTCATTATATGATATGCGACCATCTGCTATGCGTACGTTACATGTACTTATTACACACATTTTACAACTTTCCGCAAAAAGAAACAATAAAAAAACGTAAACTTTTTGATAAAATTGAAAGCGTTTACGTTATAACTTCTTTCATCCGCGTTTTTTCTCAAGCAACGGGGCAAATTCGCTTATGCGACAGCGATGCTTC
>CANPNQ010000075.1 GCA_947575425.1 uncultured Erysipelotrichaceae bacterium | reverse complement strand
AAATGCAAAGGCAAATATACGATCTAACAAAAATGCATTGGTCACAAACAATGCGTATTTATAACCCTCCTGTTGGTATTGCTTGGATCTTTTTTTGCGATATACCATTGCCATTTGTTTTTTGTTTAAATGTCTTGGACTCTCCAAAGCCTTCACCTCTTTACCCTCAAAAAGCATCTGTATTGCTTCTATATTATACTACAAAGTGATTGTTTTATATATGACATTTCTGATTTATTTTACATCTGTGCTATATCGTCAAATGGTTTTATATAAAAGGAATCCATATGATTGCCTATGGCGGTGAGAAAATGGATGCTTCTGTAGCGGTATTGTGCGTGATCAGCCGAAAGATAGGGGAAAGAGGAGGGAGTAGGGTGTGCGATACAAAGTTTCTTATCTCCCAGCGATCATATAATGTCAAAACTGCTGTATCTCATGTTTCAAAAGAACCGATGCTTCTTTCTTGGGGCATCGTCATACGCTGATGCTATATGTATCGATGACTTCCCTTTTCTTATCTCATTTCTTTTTTTGAGGAATTCTTTTTTATCCTTTGACATCTCATATGCTGATGATACGAAAAAGCCATATCGCAACATATGGCTTTCCTGTATGCTTACTTACTGATACCTAGAATAATCCTTTGATTCTCTCATTTTCATCTATATCCATATCAAGTGCGGCAGGATGCTTGGGCAAGCCGGGCATCGTGAGGACATTACCGGTCAGCGCAACGATAAAGCCTGCGCCTAAAGAAGGTCGAAGCTCTCGTACCGTAATGGTAAAGTCTTTGGGGGCGCCGTATAATTTATCCTGATCACTGAGTGAGGTCGGCGTTTTTGCCATACAGATCGGCATATGATCCCAGCCAAGCGCTTCATAGGTGTGGATTTGTGTCATTGCGGCATCGCTGAATACGACATCCTTTGCCCCATAACAGATCTTGGCAATCGTTTTAATCTTATCTTCGATAGAGGCATGGACATCGTAAAGCGGTTGATAGCTGTTGGGCTGTTCACAAAGGGAGACAACCTTTTCTGCCAAATCGATTGCGCCTTCTCCTCCTTTCGCCCATACTTGCGATAGCGACATCGGATGTCCGTGTTCCTGACACCATGCCTGCAAAGCCGCTACTTCCGCCGCAGTATCGCTCGCAAACTCATTGATTGCCACCACATAAGGCAGATGGAATGCCTGTATCGTTTCAATGTGCTTCGCAAGGTTGGCACAGCCTTCCAGCATTGCCGCTACATTTTCCTGCGTTAATTGTTCAAATGCCACACCACCGTGCTGCTTCAAGGCACGAATCGTCGCCACGATCACAACCGCGTTGGGTTTTAAATTCGCAAAGCGACATTTGATATCCAAGAATTTCTCTGCGCCTAAATCAGCGCCAAAGCCTGCCTCTGTCACCACATAATCAGCCAGCTTCAAACAGGTTTTCGTTGCCATAACAGAATTGCAGCCATGAGCGATATTCGCAAATGGTCCTCCGTGTACAACTACGGGATTATGCTCCAGCGTCTGTACGAGATTGGGCTTGATGGCATCCTTCAACACCATCGCAAGCGCTCCCTCAATCTTCAAATCCTTTACATAAATCGGCTCCTGCTTTCGGTTGTATGCCACAAGCATATTGCCAAGGCGCTCTTTGAGATCCGCCAGCGAATGTGCCAGACAAAGAACCGCCATAACCTCAGAGGCAACTGTGATGTGAAAGCCATCCTTGCGTTCTACACCATTTGCCTTGGCGCCCTGTCCGATCGTAATATCACGCAGCGTGCGATCATTCATATCCAAGCAGCGTTTCCATGTGATATGGTTACTATCGATATCAAGTTCATTTCCCTGATGGATATGATTGTCCAGACATGCGGAAATCAAATTATTTGCGGTCGTGATCGCATGCATATCACCGGTAAAGTGCAGGTTCAAATCCTCCATCGGCACCACCTGTGCATAACCGCCTCCGGCAGCGCCACCCTTTAAACCGAATACCGGTCCCAACGATGGCTCACGCAATGCGATCATCGCTTTTTTGCCAATGCGGTTCAATCCATCCCCCAAACCGACGGTGGTCGTGGATTTTCCCTCTCCTGCCTTGGTCGGATTGATCGCCGTTACTAAAATCAGTTTGCCATCCGGCTGATCCTGTTTGCGCTTTAACAGATCCAAGGACAGCTTTGCCTTGTAGGTTCCGTAATACTCCAGATCATCCTCGTTGATCCCAGCCGCCTGTGCCACTTCGCGAATCGGGTGCAGCGTACATTCCTGTGCAATTTCCAAATCAGTTTTTGCCATCACTGTGTCCTCCTATAAGTCTTTTTTTCCGATATCATGGCGATAAAACAAAGCATCGCACTTGATCTTAGCAACATTGTCATATGCCCTTTGATACGCTTCCCGTAAAGTTGGGGCATGTCCCAAGACGATCAACACTCTGCCCCCTGCTGTGAGGAATTTTCCATCTTCCTCTTTGGTTCCCATATGATAGATCATATCATCCGCTGCATCCAGACCTTCTATCACTTTTCCACTGGTAGAGGAAGCCGGATAGCCATCGGATGCCATCACTACGCCAAGCACGGTATCGCTGTCCCATTCCAGCTCCGTTTTCTGATGATTGAGAATGTTCTCTATCACATCACAAATATCTGTCTTTAAACGCGGCAAAATGACCTCAGCCTCGGGATCGCCGAAACGGGCATTAAACTCGATCGTTTTTACCCCGTCCTCTGTCAGCATCAGACCTCCATACAGAAAGCCCGTAAATGCACAGCCTTCTTTTATCAATGCCTGCGTCATTGGAATCATGATCCGCTCCATTGCCTCATTCACGATTTCCGCAGTGATCGTATGTACTGGTGAATATACGCCCATGCCGCCCGTATTGGGTCCTTGATCGTTGTCGTAGACGCATTTATGGTCCTGCGCAATCTCCATCGGCAATACGATATCATCACATACAAAGCACATCAGGGAAAATTCAAAGCCGACCAGACATTCCTCAATTACCACACGGTTTTCCTTCATCGCAAAGGCAACTTGCAGCGCCTGTATCGCTTCCTCCATGGAATAGGCAACGGTAACACCTTTTCCTGCCTTTAAGCCATCTTCCTTGATGACGATCGGCACCCCTTTTGTCTCAACATAGGCAAGGGCACTCTCATAAGCATCAAAGCTTTGGTATGCCGCTGTGGGAATCCCGTATTTTTTCATGATTCGTTTCGCAAAGTCCTTACTTGTCTCCACCTGTGCCGCAGCCTTGCTTGGTCCAAAAATCTTTAAGCCCGCCGCTTGAAAGGCATCGACGATCCCCAGCTCTAAACTGGATTCCGGTCCTACAATCGTCAGATCAATCTCATGTGCCTTCGCAAATGCCAGCAAGCCATCCACATCACTGTCTTTGATGTTCACGCATTCTGCCAGCTGTGCCATACCGGGATTTCCCGGAGCCGCATAGATTGCGTTGACTCGTTTACTGCGGCTAACCGCATGAACGATCGCATGTTCCCGACCGCCCTTTCCTATCACCAATACCTTCATGCTCTTCCTCCTGTCCTATTGATATCATCCAATTTCATTCATTTCCTTATAGTTGAATAGACAACATGATGCAACTGCTTTCCTGCATGTTCGCCCACTCTCCCTCACAAACAGAAACACGATAAAATCCTTCTATGCATCTTTGTTTGCGACATGTATATTTTACTTTATTTTGATATCCATTACAACTGCATTTCATAGGATACACAAAAACAATAAAGTCAAGTAAGTTCGACGAAAAAGCAAAATACAAAAAAAGCACAGCCATTGCGGCTATGCCTATAGGATGCTACTGCGACCAACGCTCTTACAGCTTGATAAACTGTTCTACATCCATGATGAAGATGGTAGCGCCACCTACCTGTACCTCAACAGGGAAGGAGGCATATCGACCAATATCATAGGAAGCAGTGCTTGGGACAACCTCTGTTCTTCTGCGGCTGTATTCACTGATTACCTCGATTGCTTTTTCTACTTTATCATCGTCTGTACCGACGATTAAGGTTGTATTTCCTGCCCGCAAGAACCCTCCGGTCGTTGCCAAACGAGTAACCTGATAGTTCTCCTTTGTTAAAGCGCTGGACACCGCAGGGCTGTCATCATTTGACATGATCGCTAATATTAGTTTCATAATACAGCTCCTTTCTATGCTTTTATTACCCTTATTTTATCATGTTTCCCGCATCTTCGCAATGTGAAAAGCAAAACTTTCTCCCATGCAAAGAAAGTAAAAATTTCCTCTGTATATTCATCGTAAGATAAAATAGCAGTGTCATATTTCTTATGTATGGTAACAGGCTACCTCACAGTTGTGTAACATATATTGGCGCATGTCCCCATCCTCCACACGCGCATGGAAATAAAAGTAGAAGGGCAATGAAACGCCGCCATGCGCCACCACAAGAATCGTTTGATGCTTCGCTTGCTTGATCTCCTCAATAAAATCATAAACTCGCTCATAAAACAGAGAGGTTCGTTCACAGCGATAGGAATGTTCATATGCGATATTCCAAAAGTGAGTAAAGTCAACCTGATCAATATCTGCGCCTTCCAAATCTCCAAAGCCTCTTTCTTCCAAACGCTGATCCGGATAGATAGGTACGTGATGCAATTCGTTGATAATCTGCGCTGTTTCCCTAGCCCGTATGAGCGGTGATACATAAATCGCTTCCAATGGGGTTTGCGCAAGGGTATCACGGGTGATGCGTGCCTGCGCTCTGCCTTCTTCATTTAAAGGGATATCGGTTTTCCCTTGAATGATATGACGCTGGTTCCAATCTGTCAGCCCGTGCCGAGTCAGATAAATTTTCATACTATCGCCTCTTTCCCAAATTGTAGCGAATCATATCTTTCTTGTCAAGGCACAGAAAGAGCGCTCCTTTTATCATAGGACATGGCGCTGTACATATCGCTATCCCTTTTTTGCAACATCGAATTGTAATGTTTCGTCAGGATATTTTTGATTGGCCATCTCCTCTGTCAGAGGATAGTTGTAACCTTCTCTCATACAGGAAACAAGATACTCCGCCTTTTCTCTTTTCCTACATTCTCTATTCCATTTCCTGTGTTCCTCCCTCGCTCTCTTGTGCTCCTCTCTTATTTTCTTCTCCCTTGTCCCTTCATCCAAGCGATACATCAGCTCATAGAACTGTTTCACTTCCTCCTGTTCATTGTACACATACTCATTGATTGCCATAAGTCCTTCCTCTTTCTCACACAGCTCCCGTATCAAATTCCAATGCTTCTCTTGATGCGAATGCTTTAAATACGCCTTGTATCGTTCTGCCTCGACAGCCTATCAGCTGCTTGCCTATTCAAAAAAACAGGGATGTCCCAAACGGAACTACGCCCTGTTTTCCTATGCATTCTATGTGACAAGCTTAAGCCTGACTTCTTTTTTTATACTGACTGTACACAAGTGTACTACCGCTCATAATGAGCAGGATCCACCAAATGATCCATTTGGTATTGTCTCCGGTCAATGCACCGCCGATATCGGTGTTGTTTTTGTTGGCTAAATCACCGTATTTATCAAACCAATCAGGATCAATGTTACGATCGGGAATGCCATCTCCGTTATCATCAATATTGCGATCTGGATTGCCATCGCCATCATCGTCTACATTCAGATAAGGTATAAATCCTTCTCCGGTATCATAGGCAAAGCCATTGACCTTGCAATCCTTATTCGGTATCCAGCGTTTCACAATGGCGATATTGAGATCCGCCTTACCATCATGATCTGTATCGACGTTGATATCCGGTTTACCATCCCCCTTTGTATCAATATCGATATCCGGAATATTATCAAAGTTTGTATCGATGTTCAGATCCGCAATGCAATCGCCATCCAGATCGAGATTTAAATCGGGCAGGCCATCTCCATCGGTATCGACATTGATATCCTTACCATCCAGTTTACAGATTTTATCCTCTTTCTTATTGCCATCGGGATCATATTCTGTGCCATCCGGTAAGACCACCGTACCA
>CANPNQ010000074.1 GCA_947575425.1 uncultured Erysipelotrichaceae bacterium | reverse complement strand
TTCCCTCGTAAAAAAACCGTCCTGCTGGGCGGTCTTTTCCATTCACACTCAATCAAAGAACGAAATTAGGAAAATGGTTAACAAGGAGGTGAAAGAACATGAAATTGTTCTTATCTTTGATCGAGCCGATTTCCTTGAAATCTTGATGTAAGTATATCGCATTCTTTTACATATGTCAACGCATTTTCTTTCATTTCTTTTTTGAAAAAATTTCCATTCAAGCTATTCCTCAATCATTTTTAAAGGATCATCCGCTCCGGCACTGATTGATAAGCAAAACGATATGGAAAGAATTGTAATGGCTTATCGTCACTTTTGACAATTCTGTTTTAGATATGATAAACTATGTGAGACAAGGTACAAATCATTATGCACATCATAAGATTATAACGGAAAAACAAAACGAAATGAGGGAACATGCAAGTGAGTGTCTTGAAAAGCGATACAGAAACAATGATAAACAAGGATGATACTTATTTCAATAATTACGAGCTCTTTCTTATCGATGATCAGGCATATGACGCGGCTGTTGCCCAAAAAATCTGTCAAAAAAGAGAAAAGGAGTCCAATTCTCATATCGTTCTGGTTAGAAAGGGAACACAAAATGCCATCCATTATTTGGAGCCTTTCTTTTATATCACCTACCAGGATAAGAAAGCTCTGGATCAGCTTTTCCTCCGCCTTGAAAGGCTTATCTCCCATTTGTAATGCGCCGATAGAAGACAAAGCGGTTGTCGTATATACTTTTTCACCGTCAATAGAAAATGTAGCATCATTTCCAGAAGTTACATCAAATGTAAATTCATGCCATCCTTTGGCTCTTTTCACTGTACTAACTATGTAACCGCTTGCTGTTCCGCTTCTTATACTATAAGCATTCACTCCGGATTGTGTGCCTAATCCAACAATCGCCGGTTGCTCGTTTACATTATCAAAGGGTGCCCAAATATTGACTTGCTGAAAGCTTTCTCTCCCATTTTCTCCCATAGTATCATAAAACCAAACACTTGCTTTACCATTTACCGGTCGATCGAATTTTTTAAAAATCCATGATTTTTTGTCATTTGTTCCCCTAGTCAAAAAGCTATTGCTTCCTTCATGCGCCTGTTCAGAAGAAATCTCCGTATATCTTCCTCTTTCATCAAGTGTCTCCCAACCAGCCAATGGATTTTCTCCTTCAAATGAAGAATGCCATTCCTGTTCGATCTGTTTTATCTCATTAAATGTAATCGTATAATTCATTACGGTTATACCATCTGCGGCAGTTACTTTTACTGTTGCTATTTTTGTTTCAAAAGTTGCCTGTGTTACTTCTGCTTTTGCTTTTGGATTTGTTGTTTCCACAGTTATTTCTGGTAAATCGGAAAGATCCTCCCATTCCCAAATATACTCTGTTTTTTCTGATGAAATACCGGGAATCTTAAATCCATTCACTTTAATTGTTTTTAAGGATGCATCTTTTTTCGCAGCCTCTTCTGCCCCCATATCAACAATAGCCATATTTTCTAATTTAATATTATCAAAATAAGTTTCTCCGCCTTTTGCCCATTTATCTCCGATTTGAATGTTTTTAAATGCAGTCACAATATCCTTCTCCGGAATGGAACTGGTATCTACCTCTATTTCATCAATCCATAAGCTAGTTCCTTCTTCGCCGCATTCTAAAACAAAGGTATGCCACCCTTCGGTTCTTTTGATTTCTGTGACTAAATAACGACCATCATCCGCAATTCTCGCCACATAATTCGCATTACTAAAACCATTTGTCGCTTTATTTTGGTTAATTCCCAATCCAATGGTAAATGGCTTATCTGAATTCTTTTCATTGCCTATGCCGGTCAGATTTACTTGCGCCATTCTTCCCTCAATATTAGTTTCATCATCATAAAAATCTACGGATACCTTTCCTCGAATATAGTTATCAAATGTATGTTCAATGAAGGATTTCTCTTTTCCGTCGGTATAAAAGCCATATCCTCTGCCAGCCTGCCCTTCTGCGATTGTCGGGTCTTTTTTTCGATTCATTATGGAACCGTCAATCAATGGATGCCATATCTGTGTATCAATGGATTGATCGTCTCCTTCGCCAAAATCCTCACTGAAATCAATTGTATTAAGATTCATTGTTTCATTCATCAAATTCCTTGGGATTTCGTCTGCGCTTTTTGCCAGCACGGGAGATTGGAAAGATTCTACCGCCAATAAGCCAGCCATTAAAACACTGATTAGTTTCTCAATTCTCATAGTTTTCTCCTCTTTTCTAAATGAAGTAGCGCTAGCAAAAGAAACATAAAGCGCTTTCATGCTGGCATTATAATATAATTGTAATATCGTTTCAATAATATATTAAAATTTTGCATTATTATTTCATTTTTTTTTACACCGCTTCTTTTTATATGTATCGTTTCAACAGATTAAAAAGCTATCACAATCCTTCTGCTTTTTATTATCCGCATGAAGGATTGTTTCAAAAATGCTTAAAAAAGGAAGTCCTTATGAAATCAGAACTTCCGATGTAAACTTAATATAGTTGCTTAAAACAATTTTTACTTATTTAGTGAAGAATATTGATATACGCTCTGTTTTCTCTTGTGCAGGTAATCACTACTTCATCATACTCATAGAAGTTAACATCATGAAACACCGTAATCTCATGATTCTTTAGCCCCTCCACAAATGCCTGATAATACGGTTTCCATGAATTCCAATGCCAATCGGCATCCTTGATCTTCAAGAAATCCTCCTTTTCCACATAGCGAAGCGCTGAGCTGAATTCAATCTTCACCTGATCCCCCATATCCTCATCATATTCATAATGAAGGCTTAAATCATCATCCAGCTCCAAGCGAAGCGGATTCTTTTTATTCGCAGTATAGGTGACAATCTTACTTCCCATCTGTTCACTGAAAGGCACATATTCATAATCAGAGAATTCAAAGAAGCACATACTCACGCCAACCGTAATCAAAACAACAGAGAGGATCAACTCAATTACAAACTTTCTCATGAACGACGACCTCCTTTACATAAGTAACGATCAATCAGGGAAATAACCGCACTACATCCGACGATCGCTCCACTGACGATGAAATAAAAGCCGACGATGGTAATTCCCTGTATGCTCATAACAACAAGCAGACCCAAGGCACAGCACAGAGCGATGATCGCCGCAATGAATGGCAGCATCATCAGAAAGCCGAAGAATTTCATAATCACGCTGAAGGAGGATTCTCTTTGATAGGAACGCTTGGAGCGATCCGCTTCCCAATGCTCTTGCATATGACGATAGTGAGGTGCTTCCTTTGCGGAATGCGATGCAGTACTTTGCGTGCTATTATCATCCTCCTCGTAAGGCGTATCATAAGTACGCTTACTCTGTGTGCTACCGGTAAAGCGATGCACTGCTTCCTTTGCCTGTTCAAAGTTAAAGCTTTCCTTCACATCATCCATGACAGAGGTATCTTGTTTTTCTTTGAAATGAGCCCAGCGCCGATTGGCGACATTGATCAATACGACAATGAACATCACGATATATAATACCTTGACTAAGGTATGCCAGATCCATGAAAAGGCAGCTCCGATGCCAAAGCCAAACAAACTGCGCAATAAGGAGGATCCGACGCTTGCCATGATATCAAAGGGAATATGCATAATGCCCAATACGAGCAATACAACCAGAACCTCAAACATCAACTTGACGATATTATCTACATCCATGCTTGTGATATTGCTTAGCAAGCGCTGAAACCCGTCAAACAAAGAATCCAGCACATCATTCACCTTGCGATCAAAGCCGGAATTGCTTTTTGCCTGACCCGGATCGATATTATACGCATCCAAGATCTCCTTGATCATCTCATCGATATCGCCAAAGCCGGCAATGACCTCCTCCTCACTCATCCCCTCCGCTACCTTTTCATCGATATGATTGATGTATTCATCGATGATATCCTTACGCTCTTCTTCCTTGATGATCGCCAGCTTTTGATTCATATATGCGATAAACTGTTCTTTATTCATCATGTTCACTCTCCTTTATAAATGCATTCACCTGCTCATGGAACGTATTCCATTCCTCTAGCAGCAGTTTTTTCTGTTCCCTTCCCAATTGTGTCAGACGATAATACTTGCGCGGTGGTCCCTCATTGGATTCTTCCAGATATGTCTCAAAATAATGCTCGTTGGTCAATCGCTTTAACAGCGGATAGATCGTTCCTTCATTCACATTGACGACCTTACTGACTTCATTCACCAGCTCATATCCGTACATATCCTTCTTATTGACCGAAACCAATACGATCAGCTCCAGAACCCCTTTCTTGAATTGTGAATTCATCCGTTTCACCTCACTATTATAATACTATTAGTACCTTGCATTGTCAAGTACCTATAATAATTTAATACTGATTTTTTTATCATAGAACAAAGATCAAGAAAAAAGCACCGTTGTTTTGCGATGCCTGTAACATATCATTGACAAACCTACATAATTCAAATAGGCGTCAACGCGTCATGGTGGATATTCAGCTAGAAAAAGGGTGATGAAAAAGAAAGAGTCGCACAAAAGGATGTATCTGCATACATCCTTGTTTGCTTATTTGATGATCTCATAGATCAAGGGCTGCTTTTCTATCATTGTATCACTGTATTCATAGGCGCGGTGGAAGTCCATCATCCACGCCTCACTTAGGGCTTGATTGGTATGCACATAAGCCAATACCTCTCCCTTCGAGACCTTATCTCCCGCTTTCTTATTCAATACAATACCGACTCCATGGTCGATCGCATCCTCTTTCTTGGAGCGCCCTGCCCCAAGGCGCATAGCCAAATTACCTAAGGATAAGGCATGAAGCTGTTGGATATAAGCATCCTTTTCCGCTTTGATCGCGATGATTTCTTTTGCCTGCGGGAGCTTGGAGATATCTTCGATTTGTGTCACATCGCCTCCTTGATACAAGCACATCTGTTTTAGTTTTTCCAGTGCCTTGCCGGAGGTGATGCTCTCTTGACACATCGCTATCGCTTCCTGTTTATCTTTTGCCAGATTCCCCTGCATCAGCATGATACTGCCTGCCTCCAAGCATAGCTGAGTGAAATCCTTTGGACCGCTTCCCTGTAAGGTCGCAATGGCCTCTTTGACCTCCAAGGCATTGCCGATCGCATTGCCCAAAGGTTGGTTCATATCCGTTAATATCGCCTTGGTATTTTTAATCATCGTCTGTGCCAATTTCTTTGCCTGATGCACCTCCCGCATAAAGGCGCCCTCTCCGAATTTGACATCCAATAAAATCGTATCAGCGCCAGCCGCCAGCTTCTTTGACATGATACTGGAAGCAATCAACGGTATCGAATCCACCGTAGCGCTCACATCACGCAATGCATACAACAGCTGATCCGCCGGCACCAGCGATTTGCTTTGTCCGATCAAAGCGATGCCAATCTCATTGACCTGTGAAATAAAGTGTTCCTCACTTTGTACGACTTGAAAACCATTGATCGATTCGACCTTATCCAAGGTACCACCGGTATGTCCCAGTCCTCTCCCACTCATCTTTGCGACCTTCCCACCACATGCCGCAACGATCGGCGCCAAGGCAAGGCTTGTTTTATCACCGACACCGCCGGTAGAATGCTTATCCATTTTCACCCCATGGATCATAGAGAGATCTACCACATCTCCGCTATGTAGCATCGCTTCACAAAGCCATGCGGTTTCCTGCTCATTCATCCCCTGAAAATAAATCGCCATGCATAACGCACTTACCTGATAATCGGGAATTCTTCCATTCACATAGCCGTCTATCCAAAAAGTAATCTCCTCCTTGGATAAGGGCAGCCGCAGTTTCTTTTTTTCAATGATATCCACAAAACGCATATACTCTCCCACCTTTCGCTTTATTTTTTGCGGTAATGAAGAATTTCAAAGCCCTCCTTGCCCTCTTTGGAAATGAGGATATAATCCTGTGGTGCATAGGCAGGGAAATAGGTATCTCCCTCATGTACCCCCTCTACCAGTGAGATCCACAGCTCATCCACATAGGGCAGTGCTTGCTCATAGATCTTCGCTCCCCCACATACAT
>CANPNQ010000073.1 GCA_947575425.1 uncultured Erysipelotrichaceae bacterium | reverse complement strand
TCGTTTATCCTGAATGATGGCTTTTTCCAAGGGACAAAAGCCTTCTGTCACATCCCGCAGATCATAGATGACGCGATTTTCCAACCCCATCATCACATCCAGATTTTTCAAACCGAGATCCACATCGATCAAACAGACATGGTACCCCAACTGTGCCAATACGATCCCCAAATTGATACATACACTGCTTTTCCCAACACCGCCCTTCCCCGATGTTATCGCGATTGCACGTCCCATGCTTTTTCCTCCTTCAATTCCTTTAAATAAAGCTTGCGTTCTTTATAGTACACCTGAGCGGGTGAAAAACTTGTCATATTCTGATAATGGGTATCACAAATTCTGATATTTGCCTGAAAAAAGCCGGATGCACAGATCACGCAATCCTCATGCATCAGATCGATATTTCCCCCGATTGAGAAAATGCAATACATGCTTTCACTGCTTGACACAAAAGCTTCTGCACCGATGGAGCCAAGCAACAGCACCTCTTGATCAAACTCATACATCTGTCCGCTGAACAAGTTTTCCTCCACCACGATCAGTTCCCGCTTTTCCTTTTCCTGATGGAAGCCCAGCACAATCGTCCCTACCTCATTTGCACATTTCATCACGTCCAGCAGTTCCTGCGCGCTTAACTCATTCTGCATATGAAAAAAAGCCTCAAAATGCCCGCTGTGACTGTCTGCGCAGGCCTTGAGTCTTTCTTTGAGCATGGTTAAAAACGATGAAAAATCGTCATAGGCACAGGTAACCGTATACGCTTGATTTACCGCCGTAACCTTAATCTGAACCATTCGATCCGCTCCTTTTTTCTACCCTTCCGCTCTTTCATTTCCAGATAATCATCCTTTAATCGCAACAGGGAGATCAGGATCAGAACCAAAATGGCATTTGCCAGAATGGTTAAAAATTCTACATTCACAAACCAAGTCTGTATGCTTAAGGTGGTCATCCGGCCAAAGAACATACAGAAATATACCACACAATCCTTGACAAAGATTGTCGAAATACAGAGAATCAACGATTCCAATACCGTTTCCGTCATGTGCTTTGACCAAATCGGTAAAAGGCATGCCACAAGCAAATATGCAATCGCATAGATGAAGAAAACATTCGCAAAGTAGTGATCAAAAAACATGCCAAACAAGATCGTAAACAGACAACTGTCTGTAAAGTCAAATTTGCGGATAGTCAGCACAAGTGCAGAAAACCCGAGATTGGAAACAAACATCAGATCGGTGCCGATCGCATCGTTGGGGAATAACATCATCAGTACTCCATCAAGCAGAAAGCATGCGCCGACAAATAACACATGAACCCACATAACTATTCCTTCGCCTTCCGTATCACTTGGACATAATCGAAATTCTGAAAATCGGCAGAGGGCTTGACGTAGATCGTTTTTCCAATCGAATTGCTTAATTCCTCAATGGTATTGATCGTACCAATCAGCAGACCACTGGGATAAACACCTCCTTTGCCAGAGGTAACGACCTGCATTTCCTCTTTGATATTATGATTGTTATCGAACACATGAATGACGAATACACCGCGAGAAGCATCATAGCTCTGCAAGACGCCCTCGCTGGATTCGCTGCCTGATATAGATACCTTTACAGCCACATTGTTTTGACGATCCTCACTAGTTAACAGCTTCACCTTACTGGTAAATTGGGAGACCTCACTGATTTTTCCCACGACGCCGCGACTGGATAATACGATCATATCCTTTTCCATGCCATCTCCCTTCCCCAGATCGATGGTGAATTGATTGTCCCATGTATCTGCATCACGAACGATGACGTTGGCCATTACCATCTCAAATTTTCCAAGGGACTCCTTCATTTGTAAGTGCTCCTTCAATTCGTTGATCTCTCGCTGTGCTTCCAGTAATTGTGCCTCATAGAGCGGTTGTTGGGACAACTGGTAATGCAGGCTGTCATTTTCTTCCTTCACCTTCCACAAGTCGGCATAATCACTCATCCATCCCTGAAGGGAACGCATCGGTTTTTCAATCAATCCATAGCGAAGCATACTGAAAGCATCATATCCCAAATCAATCATTCCGCCTTTTGACTGCATTCCCATTTCGATAAAGCCGAATAGCACAAAGGCGATGATACATCCGATTGTGATTTTCTGTACCCGTGTAAATCTTGACATCCTATCACCACGCTTTTCTTTCTATTTTAGAAGCAGCGATAATTCCGCTACTGCTTATTTGCTTTTATTGCGCCGCCCTCATTCGCATCGCTGTTACTCTTTGATTTTAAGACGTATATATTATATAGAGAATTCGCTTCAGTTTCAATAGAAAGGTGGATTTGCCTTGGAAACTTCTTTGTTTATTCCCTATGTTTCATTGTATCAGACAGAATTGATTTTCTCTTGTCTCATGCGGATCATTCGCCCCATGTGAAAAAGAAAAGAAAACATCCGCCAACCTGCGGATGATCAATACTTGATTTTCTTGATACGACCAAAGCCGATGGTCCCCGCTCCCGTATGTGACATGATGATCGCCTTAAAAAAACGCTGTTCAACCGGCTGACCGCATGCTTGTTCCATCATGCCTTTTAATTCATTGCTCGCCTTGCGATTATCGGCATCGATGATCATCCACATGTAATCATTGGGATCCACATCCTTCAGGCAGACATCTAATCCAGCCTTATATGCCTTGGAAAGGGTACGTACCTTGTCCTGTACGTCAATCGCACCATGATCCACCTTTAATAATGGATGAATCTTTAACAAGCCGGCAAGTGCCGCTGCCGCCGGTGATATGCGTCCCCCATTTTTCAATGCATTCAAATTTTCGGGAATCAGAATCGCAAACAGTTCTCCTTCTTCCTCAAATTTTTGCTTAATCTGTGCGCCCTCATAACCTTTTGCGTACATATCACGGGCAATCTCCAACATCTTGATGACAGGATAACAGGCAAAGGTGCTGTCCACTACAATCCCTTTTCCCCGATACGCTTCTTCTTGTGCCATCTGGATGGCATTGCGGCAAGTACCGCTTAATTCTCTGGATAACGGTAAGTAGAATACCTCATCATGTGTCTGTAATAACATATCCCACATCGATATGATCTCTCCAAGGCTTGGCTGCGTCGTCGTCACCCTAGCCCCTCGCTGCAATGCGTAGATGATCTCCTGATCCTTGATTGTCTCTTCCTCTATATAGGAGACACCATCAATGATGATCGGCATCCTGATCACATGAATATCCAAAGCCTTCGCCTCTTGATTGGTAATGTCTGCGCTGGAATCACAGAGGAAAGCAACCTTTTTCATAAAATCACTCCTTAAACGCCATTATATCAATTTCTTGCATAAAATTCAATAAAACTATTTACAAACTTGGATTCATCAGTTATAATACATCTTGCCTAAAAGATGGCGAATGTGGTGAAGCGGTTAACACAGCGGGTTGTGGTCCCGTCATTCGAGGGTTCGATCCCCTTCATTCGCCCCATAGTGTAAATATCTCCCATAATATTGGGAGTTTTTTTTTATGTCTGTAAGTATCTTGACCCAAAATTATAAACATGGCATTTTGTATGACAAAAAAAGAAGATAAATGATTTCTTTTATTACATTGCTTATGCTAAACGATAATATGCGCTAAGCTTATACAAATGCTTCTAAACTTTACATGTAAGTCATACAATGTCAAAACAAACAAAAAAAGCCTTTATTTATAGGCTTTCACGACAATATGGCGGGATACCCTTTATTTAAGGCGAACTCCAATATCTTGTAACACATAATATACTTGCTGTCTATATAGTACAGCATATAACTTTGTTTTGCAAGAGTTTTTTTTAAAAAAGGGGTCGTTTTTTAGATTAAGATTATTTTTAGCAGGGCTTTATTTGAATTTAATGCTTACAACTAGGTTAAGATCTAAATCCACTACTATCATCGCAATATATTCATCAATAAACAATGCCCTTTCGTGATCGGATAAACTTGACCACTTTTCCATATCCATATCATCTTGTGATTTTATATATTCTTTTTTTCTCTTTTCTTCAATTTGGTCATTCAACTTTTGCACGGTATATCCATATGTCTTTGCGTCCATGTCGCCTTGTACAAATTGATTATATGCCTCATCAATTTTCTTTTGCAGCCGTATGATCTGATGCCTAACTTTCTTATTCTTATTTACCTTATTTTTCTCATTGGCATATATCATTGTTCTAAACAGCACTTGTTCATCCAAATACTTCTGGTTGATTCGCTTACCACCATACTCATAATAATAAACGTGATGTGTTTTCTTTTTGGTTGGTTTACAAGAGCAGATATTTCCCTCTACTGTGCGTACTTTGTTACGGTAATAATACTTATCATTTTTGGTAATAACATGCCTTTTTTTCGCCATTTTTTGAGCTAATTTCAAATCATCAACAGCAACTATCGGCGGCACAATGGCATAATATTTATCCTTATATTTATCCTTATATTTATACTTTCCGCTGGCATAATAATCTCTGTTAAGTAATTCCCTGATCTGTGATTCCCTTTTTCTAAAGCCATATTCTGCTTCTAATTCCTTTGATATCTCTGTTGCGATCATACCTTCAGTAGCCTTTTTCACAACAAAGCGGATTGCCTTAGCTTCTTTCTTATCAACCACCAATCTCTTATTTTTCACCTTATACCCAAACATTGGGGCTCCAAAGGGATATAATCCTTCCTCCAGCTGCTCAAGAGTACTATCAAGCGTACGCTCTAAATCGGTCTCTCGCTCCCACTGTGCCAGCACCGCAAGTATACCAACAATCAAACGTCCATTTGCAGTATAAATATCTAAATGATCCATGACGGAGATCAGGTTACAATTATGCTCCAACAACAGGCTGATGATGTAATAAACATCTTGCACATTACGTGCAATGCGATCTAACTTATATATGATAATCTCATCCACTTTATCATTTTTAACATCTTCTAATAGCTCTTGTAATGCAGTGCGCTTCATATTCTTTCCACTAATACCCCCATCTACATGGATTCTTATGTTATGATCCTGATCCTCATCATAAAGCCGCATATAATCTTTAATTTTACCTTCTTGTACGTCAAGACCGAATCCCTTTACCTGATCTCGTGTGCTTACTCTAATATATCCCCTTCTTCTCATCTTTTTACCCATGATTGACTTGTTTTCAAATACGTTGTTTTCGGTTTGCATATTTAATAATCCTCCTTCTATCCCTTGCAAAACCGAATAAAGCGATGTAAAAGAAAAAAGTCGTCATTCTTTCATAAGATGACGACTCTCATTGTCTAAAAAACAGTATATTATGTGTTTTAATAAGTTATCTTTTAGACATTGTTATGATACCACATTATAGCCATAAGCACAAGAGCACCAGCATCTCTTTACCCAAATTTTGCCTTTTTAGTATAGCATGGGCAGAAATGTAAAAAAAGTCCAAATGGTAAAACAGTTATAAAATGCTTTACATTCAGACTTATCTCTATGGACTTAATTCATCAATCGAAGCTGCTCCACTTGATTGATCCTATACAGGCATGTCTCATAGTGGCTATGATCCAGCTCAAATCCGATGAAATTCCGTTTATTCCTTATAGCTGCCTCACCGGTAGTACCGCTGCCGGCGAATGGATCCAAAACAGTATCGCCTTCCTCTGATGAATTTAAGATCAGATCCTCGATGATCGATAGTGGTTTAACCGTTGGATGATGATAGAGCTGCTTATCTTTTTTATTGGTGGGTGTGATCCAATACGTATGTGCCCTTTGGTAAACCGTATGAATTTTTTTGTTTTTTCTGAAATACAGGCAATACTCCTTATCATTGAGATAATTCATTCCACATGCAGGAATTGGGTTGGTTTTTATCCATACGAGTATTTCATACTTACAGCCATGCTGCTTCACAAAGTAATCAAGATACGTCAGGATCTGTTTCCTATTGCACCAAATATAGATATTCGGTGTTTTCATGACACGCATAAAATCATCCAAAATGGAAACATCAATGCCCCCAGTAGCATTGGACGCCTCCAAATCGTCAATAACAGACTTGAAAAATCTTGA
>CANPNQ010000072.1 GCA_947575425.1 uncultured Erysipelotrichaceae bacterium | reverse complement strand
TCTTGGCCTTCTTGCTTGCGACATGGTTGGGCGGGGGAAGGGGGCTGTACCTTTTATGGCGAAGGAAGGTACAGCGTACCTCTTGTATGCCGTTCGCTCCTTTTTTGGTCACTGGAATTCTTCTGGCCTTATTTTATGGAGATGTCCTGATTTCATGCTATGTCCATTTGCTTGGGGGATAGATGAGCGGCGTGTTGTGGTTGAGGACTATGAAGGTATTTTCTTAGTATATTCTTGATGTAGGGGAGGGCGATGATTTGGCAAAGCGATGTGCGGTTATTTTGCCTGCATGAACGCTAAAAACTTGGAATTTTGAAAAAAGATTGAAATTTTTCCCTGTTTCTTGTATACTAATATCTGTAAAACGTAGAATGGGATCAGTACGTTTCGGATTGCTTTTTCTTAGGGAGAGATGATCATAGGCTGAAAGTCATCTTGAAAAAGTCCGGCGGAAATTCACCCGGGAGTGAGACCAATCATCTCCCGTATCATGGCGGTTATTCATGAAAGTAAGCAATCAAGTGTGTCGTCAGACAAAGCAGGATGGTACCGCGCAAGTATGCGTTCCTGCATGACGGC
The DNA here is from genome assembly GCA_947575425.1 of uncultured Erysipelotrichaceae bacterium. Taxonomy (GTDB): domain Bacteria; phylum Bacillota_I; class Bacilli_A; order Erysipelotrichales; family Erysipelotrichaceae; genus C-19. The sequence continues at coordinate 5,548 of CANPNQ010000072.1, read as the reverse complement.
ACTTTTTTTGTGATCCTATAAACGCAGCGGAAAGGAAGACAGGTATGAAAAATTTATCCGATATCAAGGAAACAGCGATCCAAGCGATCAGAGATTGTAAAAATAATGCTGATTTGAATCAATTAAGAGTACTGTATGTGGGTAAAAAGGGGGAGATCCAAGAGGTAATGAAGGCAATGAAGGATATGAGCAAGGAGGATCGTCCTGCTTTTGGTGCATTGGTCAATGAGGTAAAGAAAGAGATCTCTGCTTTATTGGAGGAGCGTAAGTGTGTCTTAGAGGAAAAGGAGCTGGCTGTGAAGCTGGAGGAGGAGAAGCTGGATATCACCTTATCCGGTTATCGACCTCATTTGGGCAATATCCATCCGCTTATGCTTGTGCAGCAAGAGTTAGAAGATGTGTTTGTTGGACTTGGGTACAGTGTTGCGGAGGGTCCGGAGGTAGAATGTGATCTCTATAATTTTGAGCGTGCAAATATTCCCAAGGATCATCCCGCCAGAGATATGCAGGACACATTCTTTATCAATGTGGAGGAGCTGTTGAGAACGCATACGACTGCGGTTCAGATGCGCCAGCTGGAGCAATCTCAAAAGGAGGGAAAGGAGATCATCAAGGTCATCTGTCCGGGCAAAGTATATCGCCGCGATGATGATGATGCCACTCATTCCCATCAGTTTATGCAATGTGAAGGATTGGTCGTCGGTGAGAATATCCGCCTGTCGGATCTGAAGGGGACTTTATTGTTTATGGCAAGGAAGATGTTTGGAGAGAATCGTATCATTCGCTTTCGTCCCAGCTATTTCCAATTCACCGAACCAAGTGTAGAGGTAGATGTTTCCTGCCATATCTGTGGGGGAAAGGGCTGTCACGTATGCAAGGGGAGCGGATGGATTGAGGTGTTGGGCGCGGGTATGGTGCATCCTAATGTGCTTCGTATGGCAGGCTTTGATCCGAAGAAGCTCAGCGGCTTTGCCTTTGGTGTGGGGATGGAGCGCATTGCCATGTTAAAATATGGAATTGATGATATCCGTGCTTTTTACACAAATGATCTGCGTTTCTTAAAGGCGTTCAATCGCTTTGAATAGGAGGATGTGAAACTATGTTAATCAGCAGAAAATGGTTAAGTCAATATATGGATATTTCTGATCTTTCCATTCAGGAAATTGCCGATCAGATCACCGCCGCAGGCTTGGAGGTAGAGGGAATTTCCTATATGAGCCAAGGCACGAACCTTACCATCGGTAAGGTGTTGGAATGTATAGATCATCCTGATAGTGATCATCTGCATGTATGTCAGGTGGATCTGGGAGATCATGTGGAACAGATCGTCTGCGGAGCGCCCAATGTGGCGGCAGGGCAGAAGGTCATCGTTGCCAAGGTAGGCGCAAAGCTGCCAGATGGTGAGATTAAGGCGGGGATCATCCGTGGACAGGCTTCTAATGGCATGATATGCTCCCTGCTGGAGCTGGGGGTGGATCCTCATTCTCTGAGTGAAGAAAGCAAGAGCGGCATTGAAGTGTTAGATACGGATGCGCCAATCGGACATGAGGATCCGCTGGCTTATCTGGGTTTGGATGATGAAATTTTGGATGTGGGGCTGACTCCCAATCGCAATGACTGTATGGCGGCATGGGCTATGGCACAGGAGACAGGGGCGATTTTAAATCGTCCTGTCAGGTTGCCGGAATGCAATGGCACAGCGATGAAGCCGGGAATTCCCGCTACTTTGAAAGTATCGAGCGAAACAGAAAAATGCCCGTTGTTTCTGGGAAAAATCATCCATCATGTAAAGATCAAGGAAAGTCCCAAATGGATGAAGGAACTGCTTGCGGCAGCGGGGGTCAAATCAATTAATAATGTTGTGGATATTTCCAATATCGTGATGCTGGAAACAGGGCAACCGATGCATTTTTATGATATGGATGCTCTTCCTTCTTTAGAAATCACCGTGAAGGATCATCTGCATACGACCTATACAGCATTGGATGGTGTAGATTATGATATCTGTGAGGATGATATTATGATCACCAATCAGGGAAATCCAATCGGTATTGCCGGTATTATGGGGGGGAATGATTCCAAAATAGAGGAAACGACAACAGCGATCGTCTTGGAGGCTGCGATATTTGATCATGTATCTATACGCAATACAGCGCGTCGTTTGAATCTGAATACAGATGCCAGTGTCCGTTATCAAAAAGGCATAGAACCGGATGCGACCTATAAGGCGATGGATCGGGCAGTTTCGCTGTTATTGGAATATGCGGATGCGGATGGCTTGGAAGATATGGTGATTTATGGCGGTGTAGATAATACCCCGCATACCTTCAGCGTATCTTTGCCAAGAATCAATCGGTTGTTAGGCACGGATTTTGCGATGGATGAGGTGCTGGATGTTTGTAGCCGCCTGCATTTACAACCAAAACAAAATGGCAATGAGATCGCATTGTGCATCCCAAGCTATCGTCAGGATTTGCGCATTGAAGCGGATATTGCAGAGGAGATCATTCGTATTCTCGGATATGATCGTTTGCCTTCCACTTTGCCATTGATGCCGCTTACCATGGGGGCTTTGGATCAAAGACAACAGCTGCGCCGCCGCCTGCGCAATGCATTGATTCATTTTGGTTATCAGGAGGCAATCACATATACATTGATCAGTGAGGCACTTGCCAAGGATGCAATCATGCCTTTATCAGAACCGATTGCACTGGCAGCGCCGATGAGTGAGGAGCGAAGCCGAATCCGTACCTCGATTTTACCATCTTTATTGGGCAGTGTTTCCTACAATCAAAACCGTTCCATCAAGGACATTGCGTTTTTTTAATTATCCACCGTATATGGAAAAGGGGAGATGGAGGAGCGTTTGGCGATTGCCACAAGCGGTTCTTTGCAGAAGAGTCGTTGGCAGAAGCTGGATATCAAGGCAGATTTCTACACGATGAAGGGATTGCTGGAAAGTATTCTCTCAAGCATTGGCTTTGAAGGAAAACGGGTAATGATCAAGGAGAATACACTGGATCATGAAAGATTCCATCCATATCAATCTGCCTGTCTGTATTTGGGGAAGCAGCTGGTAGGGATATTTGGAACCATTCATCCCCAGCTATCAAAGCGCTATGATGTCAGTGAGGATGTGGTAGTCGCAGAGCTGAATTTAGAGGTGGTGTTACAAAATAAAGCTTCTAAAATCAAGTATACCCCTATGAGCAAATATCCGGGGGTCAATCAGGATCTTGCTTTTGTCGTTGAACAGACGGTAAAGGTAGGGGATATCATTGCCTGCATCGAGAAGAACGGTAAACTGGAAAAAGAAAACCTCATTCAAAGTGTAGAGGTATTTGACATCTATCAGGGTGAGCATGTGGAAAAAGGATATAAATCCATTGCGCTATCCGTTATCTTCCGCTCTGCCACTCATACATTAAGTGAAAAAGAGATCAATACGCTTCGAGAAGCAATTCTAAATGCGTTGAAGCTGGAGGTCAAGGCGCAGCTTCGTGCATAATATCATTCTTCGTCTATAATAAAAAATGTCGATCTTCCATAAGAACGGCATTTTTCTTCATTGTCATATTGTATGGAACCATGATTGCCTTCTTTATCGTTGAAAAAACGATGCGATTGTAGCGCGGAGAATGAAATCTGTCAATTCAGAATGAGATAGTTTGTATCTATGGTATAGATAAGAGGATTGTTTGAAGAAAAAGGCAAAAAAACGAAACAAACTATTGTTCCGCTTCCTTGTTTGCATCGGTATCATCGACTGCCTGATTTTCCTGTGACGTATCATCGGCAGGAGTTGTCGGCTGGGTATTGGATGCTTCCTGATGCTTTAGGCGATAAACGATCATCTGGGGCGGGGAAAACAAGCGCATATCCATAGTTGTGGTTCCCATGCCATTGGTAATATGCAGGATCATATTGCCAATTTGGTGTTTCCCATGGTTGTAGCTGGCAGCTCCTTCATCACTGGAAAGAGAACCGATCAACGGGATATAAATCTGTGCCGCATGAGAATGACCTGCCAACATCAGATCGACATTGCTACTAACAAATGTCTGGGATTGGATCAAATCGGGGCAATGGGTCACTAAAATACAAAACTGGTCATCTGCCACATTGGAAAATGCCATCGTAAGATCAGGAGAGCCATTGATCATGGAATCCACACCGATCAGGGTGATGGAGGCATCCGAACCGTTGCGCAGCCGGATCGAAGTATTCGTAAGCAATTCAAAATCGCTGTCGATTAGGGCATCCATTACCATGGAACGCACTCCTTCATCGACATTATCCTGTTCGCCCAAAACAGCAAACTTGCCCAAAGGTGCTTCAATCTCCTTCAACAACTGCGATACTTCTTGCTTGGTCGCATCATTAGGTACATAGGTCAAAGGCAAATCAAAGATATCGCCGCCAAAGATTACCACATCGGGTTTACACTCATTGATCGTTTTCACCATCGCATGTAAGCGTTCTTTGTTCATAAAGCGGTTGTATTGCAAATCACTGATGAAGGCAATCTTGACATTCTGTAATTCACTCGGTATTTTGGAGGAGGAAATCGTATTGTAATCAATCGTTAGGCGCTCTACGGAAATAAAGATGGAGTAAAAGAACACCCCTGCTGCCACAAGCGCAAATATCAATAATCCCGTTACTGTTTTCAGTAATTTTTTGACCATCCGTTTCTGCACCTCAAATCTTTTTTTATTTTATCATAACCAAAGCGAAAAGAAAATTAAAAACGCAAAAAATCCGCGGAAAAAGGAAGGCTGCTTAAGCGCCTCCCTGCGTTTTTGTTGCTTCTGTATCTTTGCTTTGTCTGCGTGCGGTATTGCGTTTTTGTTGGGCAGCCTTGGCATCCCGAAGGGTAGCGCTGCGGGCAGCTCGTATTGCCTGCATCTGTTCCATTGCTTTCTTGGAATTCAATATCACGGGAATCACAATCGGATTGCGATGCGTTTTGTGATATAAGAACGGTTCTAATGTTCCACGTACTGTATTTTTCAGTTCTGAGAAGGTAGTCCGCTGGGTCATTTGTTCCCGTAATGCCTGATAGACGAGCTGCTCCGCTTCCCTTAACAGACCTTGGGAATCCTTGATAAACACGAATCCCCGAGATACGATGACTGGTTTGCAAAGAATCCTGTTTTCGGCAGAATCAATGGCAACGATCACTGCCACCAAGCCGTTGTCTGCCAAGACCTTGCGATCCTTCAATACAGCAGTGGAAACACCGCTGATGTCATTGCCATCCACATAGATATCATCTGCCTGAATGCGGATAGAGGAAGGGAATACGCGGTTTTGACGCATAATCAATACATCACCATTTGCACAGGTAAAGATATTTTCCTGTGGTAAGCCGGTTTCCATCGCAGTCTCCATATGCTGCTTCAGCATTTTGTATTCGCCATGGATCGGCATAAAATACTTCGGCTTAATCAACTGAAGCATCAGCTTTTGTTCCTCCTGTGAGGCATGCCCTGTTGTATGCAGGTTGGTCAGCACCGATTTGGTCAATACATTGGCGCCGGCGCGA
>CANPNQ010000071.1 GCA_947575425.1 uncultured Erysipelotrichaceae bacterium | reverse complement strand
CATAGCAATCTCCTCATCGAGTGCCGCTTTTTCCATTGTAAAGTCAAGACAATGGGCATGGAGGACATCCTGAATATGGCGCAAGCATACATCAGAATCCTCATAGGCTATATCCATTTTATTCACAAAGAGAAATACGGGGATATCATAATGAGACAGCAGCTTCCATATCGTTTCTGTATGTGCCTGTACCCCGGCAGTGGCACTGATAATCAAAACCGCCGCATCCAACACCTGTAACGTCCGCTCCATCTCAGATGAAAAATCCACATGACCCGGTGTATCTAGCAGTGTGATCTCCTCATCATTCCATGTAAAAAATGCTTCCTTGGCATAGATGGTGATCCCTCTTTCCCGCTCTTGGGGATCATAGTCAAGAAATGTGGTTCCCTGATCCACTCTGCCTAATTGACGCAAAGAACCGCTTGTATAAAGCATCGCTTCACTCAGCGTGGTTTTTCCACTGTCCACATGTGCCAACATACCGACGATGATCGATCTCACATAATCCCTCTTTTCTGTTCCTATTGTACTATGAATATGCCCTTTTTACAATCCCAAGACTCCGCACTCCTTTGGCATTTCCATTTCCTCTTTTCATTTGTTTTGGCATATAAAAAAACGCTCTTCCTTCTGCTTTCCGGCTTCAGGAATGTAGCGTTTCTCCTGTATGATCTCTTTTTTATGACAGATAGCTACCCAGATAGCGCAGGGCATTTTCATAAGCAATCATGCGGATCTGCGTTTCATCAAAGCCCTGATTGCGCATTTCCGCAATGATCCGCTGGGCTTTGCTTGGCTCATTCAGATCCGTCAGCATCGTACCCATCGCACCATCGTAATCATCCATAAAATCTAAGCCCAAGGCAATATGCTCGATGCCGATGAGATCCTTCAAATAGCGCATATGCTCCACCATATGGGCAATATCCTTTTTTAGCGGATCGCTATGGACGAATGCGCCACAGCATACCACACCAACCATGCCGCCCTGCTTTGCCAAGGCAATCAGCTGCTCATCCTTTAAATTGCGGGGATGATCGCTCAGAGCGCGGGCATTGGAATGGGTGGCCATCACACCGCCCTCACAATGCGCCAAAATATCCCAAAAGGTTTTTTCATTCGCATGAGAAACATCGACAATCATGCGATGCGAGTGCATCCGTTTGACAGCCTGTATGCCCAATTCGCTTAACCCCCGATTTGGATTTCCTTTTACGCCAGTAGCCAGCGCATTCTCATCATTCCATGCCAAAGAAGCGATTTTGATATCGTGGTCATACAACCAATCGATTCTCTCTGTCACATCCTCTTTAATACCGCACATTCCTTCGACAGTGCATATCGCATGCAGTGGCACATCTGCCATTAGATCCGCTTTCTGCTTTACCAATAGAGCATCCTTGCATAAAGCGATTTCTTCATGTAACGCGATGATCATCTCCTGCATCTGTTCCCACGTTTCACTGCCCTCAAAATAGGAAGCCATGCAAACCCAAGAAAATCCTCCATGCAAACGCTTTTGCAGCTGATCCTTGGTGATAATATCCTGCATCCCCTCTTTGCGCCGCTTCATCACCGCATAACCGGTGTCCGCATGAAAATCAAATAGTTTCATCATAAATCACATCGAAATACTTCATTTCGACTTCCCCCTCTCTACCGGTATCATATGCACGATCCCCAAGCACCTTGCATAGCAATGCGACATCCGCCCCATATTCCACGCAGCCATACAGACGCTCAATCACGCAAAGAGCCAACTCCATCGCTTCCTCAAACATATCGGGAAAACTTGCAATGGATAAGGCAGCATCATCACAGGGATGCATCCAAATATTCTTTTGCAGATTCAAAACATCCACACTTTCATCCGTTGTACAAGGTACAATATTTCCACTCACCACCCAAGGCTTCCCTATCACTTTTTCTATCAACTGTACGATCTTTTGTTTTTTCCCGCTTGGATCATACAGCCACTTTTGTATTTCATACCAGCCATCTAACGCCTCTCTCAGCGCGTGTACCTTCACCCTTTGACCTAACGCATCCTGCACTGCATTGACATAAATACGAGCGATCGCCTTTAGCATCTCATCATCATATTCACAATTTTCAAAGCAGCGGTATGTTTTGATATCACAATCACGATAGCGCTGTAACATCATCGCATCTATCATCGATTCAAAACGATGATGCATACTTGCACTTTCCCCTTGACAGTTTCCGGTTCGATAAAAGATATAGGGATGTGTGGTCATATCCAATGCCCAATGACAAAGATGCCCCATCAAATACGCGAGTTCGCGTTCTTTTACATCCGCATTCTTTTCTCTGCATATCGTCTTTACCGCACTTTCATAAAAGGCATTGACATGCTTTTCGTGAAGTACGCTGCCGATATGATTGAGGGAATGCTCCTTATACACTTCCCATGGCCGCATATGATAGAAAAAGAGGAAATCCGGTCCGTTGGCACCGATCCCGTAAATCTGCATATGCGCTTCGATCAAATCACGTATATCCTTTTTGCGGCATTTGCGAGCCACTTCCTCCGCAAACAGATTGTGAGTTATAATATTTGGCATACGATCAACTCCTATAATATCATTATACCATAAAATGCAGAAAGAAAAGATATCCCGACATGATTTTCTCACTTTTTCAGGATATCTTCCACGATCCATACAGGATATTTTCCTTTATTGAAACAACTCCTGATAGGTCTGATTGATCAAATTCCATGTTTGCTGTCCGACAATCCCGTCTGCGGTAATCCCCATCAGCCGCTGAAAGGCGATGACGCTTGCCTGCGTGCCGCTGCCAAAGATTCCATCTGCGGCCAAATCAGGAATTGCGGTATAGTAAATCGAAATTGCTTTCAACCGCTGCTGGATCAACAAAACATCATTGCCACGCGAGCCGACACTTAACAGTGTGCCGGAGAATAGCGGCTGTGACTGGCCCGGTTCATCCCCATGATCAATCCGATTGGCGGTTGTGAATAACAGATTCCATGTTTGCAGACCGACAATCCCATCCGCATCCAAGTCAAACTGACGCTGAAAGGCGATGACCGCATTGCGCGTTCCATTACCGAAGATGCCATCCACGACCACAACAGGAATGACACTATATTGAGAAGATACCGTATTGAGCGCTAATTGAACCGCACTCACATTGGCTCCGCTGGCGCCGCTTCGCAATGGCTGTCCCGGATAAGGCGGCGCACTGTCAGGCGGTACGATTTCCTGATCCAAGGTGGAGAATACCGCATAGATGCGATCCCATGTTGCTCTGCCGACAATCCCATCCTGAATCAAGCCAAAGCGCTTTTGAAAGGCGATGACCGCAGCCTCAAGACCGCGACCGAAGCGCCCATCGATCGCTACCTCGGGGATCTCGTTATAGAATACCGCAATCGATGCCAAATAGTATTGCAAAAGCTGTACTTCCACCCCTTTACTGCCCTCGCGCAGATTGCTTCCGGGCCATTCTCCGCTGTACAGATTTTGAATTTGACCGATCGATTTTAATTCCGCTAGTTTGCGGACAGCCGCATAGATATAACTTATCTTATACCATGTCGCCTTTCCAACCACGCCATCGACACTCAGATCAAACTGCTGCTGGAATGTGCGCACCGCTGCCTCAGTCGCTGCGTTAAACTCTCCGTTGATCGGAAAAATCGGTTGGATATTAGGATAATTGATCGCTATTGCATTCAACTGCTCCTGAATTTGACGCACCTGCTGACCGCTGTCTCCCCGACGCAGCGGCGTTCCTCTGTAAGATGAGACAATATCTTGAATATTGTTCGTTTCTACAATATTGATCTCATCCCCATAGTAATAGCGCAATATGCGCAGCGCACTGTAACCGCGATTGGCAAGATCCAAGCTTCCCCATTGCTTCATGCCCGGACAAGTCGCTATCTTCCCATCGCAATACTCCGCATAATATGGCTCCAGATAGTTGCGCTTTTGAATATATTCTCCAAACACCTCATCCACAACCACGGATATGGAATCATAAATATTGCGTCCTTTGACAAATGCCTGATCAAACGCCGTGGAATTGGTAATGTCAAAGTTATAGCCCTTGGATCGATACCATTCCGTATAAATACGATTCAATACCAATGACATCTGCGCCCATATGTTTGCTTTCAGCGCTTCATAGGGCCATGTTGGATAGATTTCGGAGCTGGCACAGTTCTTCAAATAATACAAAAACGGTACCGTTATATTCTCCGCATCGCGATCCGGTCTGCCCAGATGCACGGTGATATTGGTCGGTATCACAACTTGATTCAGAATGCGGGCAGTCGTGTTGGGAGGAGTCTGACCGGCATTGTTCCCCCCTTCGTTTGTCAACAGATGGTGATCGGGAATCACATCAATGTTGCGCTGAGCGCTTCGCTGAATCCGTGTCGGCAACGGTTCTACATTGAGGATGCTGTATTCACCGGCGAATATCTGCACTCCCAGAATTTCCTCCATCTCAAATCCGTTCGCCCTGACCTGAACATTGTAGATCTCATAAGGACGATCGTCGTTTTCCTCATTCAGACTCAAAGAGCGAGCCGGCGCATACAGAGCCACATTCTCTGTCTTGCCCTGCTCATCCGTCATAAGGAAATCTTCAAATACCACTTCATCATTGTTTACCTTATAGATTCGCACCATCGCCTGTTTGATGGCATATGCCTGATTGCCCAGTGAGGTTTGAACCTGCAAATAACCCGTAGCGATATTTTCACCCCCTAGGCTACTGTATGGCATTCTCATGATTTAGGATGTATGATTGCCCATATCTCATTCATTTTCCATCGGATTTTACGCAAGTAGACCTATTTATGCTTGCCTATCCTTTGGATTTTCGCTTTAACGTATTTCCATATCAGTGATGTCCCTATTCCCTTTGCCGATGACTCCCTTTCCTCACGCTTTCACCTCTGCATTTCATAAAAAAAACAGCAAGATCGCTATTTTAACCATCCTGCTGTCTTTCCTTGTTTCTTGCTTATTTTATCTGTTTCACTTATTTCTTTTTCATAAGCTTATTTACGATTAAAATAATATTTTCCGTTTTTTGCATGGATATCATGAATTTTTCTTTCATTTTCACTCTTTTGCTCCATCAATTCCTTTAGCATCAGATCTGCCATGCGATACATATAAACGGAAATACGCCGCATTTCCAATAAGGTATATGCTTCCTCCCCCTTAAAAAAGAGACGATCCGCATTTTGCGCAAAGCTGTCAACCGAGGCAATATGTAGGTCAAGGGCGACAAAATGACGATGTTCCACCTTAAAAAAAGAAACGTCATGGGGAAATTCATGAAATATCTCATTGAGTTTTGCACATTGAGCGCTGTCATGATCACTCACCTTTTGTAACTTCAGAACAAAACTTTTCACCTTGAAATTTAACAATTTCAAAGATCCCATCACTTGAAAAATACGGGCATTTTTATTCTCCAGCAACGCAAGCTCCCTTTTTGTCTCTTCCTTCATCTGCCGATTCCTCTTTCACGATATCTTCATCGCATATTTTATCATAAATCACCCACTATGAAAATGTGCGAAGGGATAAAAATAAATATTTTTGACTGCACCGCCATCCTTTTATTCGATTTGAGAGGTGAAAGAAAAATGAAAAACGTCGCCATCCTCTATGCTCACCTGATCCAAGGCAGGACACATTCCCTGTTCCTGACATATCCGATTGTTTTCTGATGTATAGATCCACCATGGTCCTGCATTCCTATCCTGCTCATGCTCTGCCAAGGAGGTCAAAAACGCGCCATAGGGACCATCCTCGATCGTCGCATGCCATTCCTCCTGTTCCAATAAAAGCTCTTTTAACGTACCGCTTTGCGTAGTAATGGTAGTTTCAATATGCAAATCCTGCGCATCGATTACGATGGTGATCTGCTTCTCTCCCTGTGTGACGGAGGGATCCTTTTGCCAGAACCATGCGATCAGGATCAAAAGTAGGATTGCGATCCCTGCGGCAACAGTTTTTTTCTTATTTGACATTGGTATACCTCTTTCTTTCTATTCGCATCTATCTTTAAGTGAAAAGACAATGCTCTTTCTTATCCTTGTTCTTATCTATGACCTTAC
>CANPNQ010000070.1 GCA_947575425.1 uncultured Erysipelotrichaceae bacterium | reverse complement strand
GGGAGCGATTCTGAGCATAGATTGTTTACTCTTTTGCTTCATTCCATAACTTCAAACTTTTTGCATTAGAGTACACCTACTCCTGCAAGTTTTAAAAGTGCTAAAGCAGTTTATATTCATTTCCGATACGGAATTACATTATAATTTTCCATATATTACTTTTTGTGTATCTTATCTTTATCGTTGATTTATGGATCTAGTTATACAATATGTATGCTGTGACAACCAAGCTCTTGCGCATATTGTGCATATTCCTTTAATTGCTCTTTTGTTAAAGAGGCATTGCCAAATGCCTGTATGCCTTCCGCTCTTACACCATAGGGGCGATAAGCAATTAGCTTGTAGCGACAGCGATTGTCAATATGTTTTACCACATAGGCAATCGTTTTCTTGTTTTGTTCCTCGTGATGCGGCAGTAAAACGGTACGTACTTCTTCCAGTTTTCCCTGTTCCAGCAAATAATCCAGATTGTGTAGGACAGTGTCATTGCTATGGGCGCACAGTTGTTGATGAAAGATGGGATCAACCGCCTTCACATCTAGCATCACCCCATCACATAAGGAAAGCAAATACGGTGCCTTAGAAAATTCATAAAATCCGTTGGAATCGATCAGAATGTGCAGTCCCATTTCTTTCAGTTTGGGAACTAGCTCCTCCAAAAAAGGAGCTTGATTCATGCATTCTCCCCCACTCAGAGTCACTCCACGGATAAACAAGCGATGCTTTTTTACCTCAGCCGCCAATTCATCTGCACTCATATCGCGTATTTTGGGAGAGGCATGATGCGCACACCTATGAATGCAGGTATCACAATTCACACAAAGGGAGGGGTCCCATATGACCTTTTCTTCTTCCATATGCAGGGCCTTGGTGGGACAGGTCGCCACACATGCACCGCAATTATGACACATATGAATGGTTTCGGGATTATGACAATAGAGACAGGCAAAGGGACAGGACTGAAAAAAGATGGCACAACGGTTGCCCGGGCCATCTACATTGGAAAAAGGAATGATTTTATTTACGGGCGCTTTCATCATAAACCCTGCGATCCAAGGCATTGCCATAATCGCGAGCCCCTTGTCCGAATACCGTCACGTTGTTTAAGCTTGCCTGTTCCTTGTCCAGCTTTGCGATCTCGCTTTTCTTTACCAGATAACCGGTGACACGCACCACATCACAATCCGCATTGTATCCGGTGAAATAGCGCATACCGCCAAGGAAGGCTCCCTTGATGATATCTAACAATGCCTCCTGCGAATGATTCCATGTATCATCAAATTTAAAGATATCGCCGATCCCCGATACAAAATACTTATGGAAGTGGCATTCGCATTCAATATGCTCTGCCAGATCTGGCTCTGAACCAATCGGAATTCGGGCGCCCGGAGAATTGTCTCTGCCATCGCTGTCAATACCGACCTGCGCATGTAAAACATAGCGATTGTCGCACCCCTCACAATACAGACCATGATGTTCCTTCACCATTTTCTCCAAGGCATCCATCACCCGTAAACCGAATTTGTTTGCTTCCTCACTGTGACCATACCCCTGATTGGGATCGCTGATGCCAAGCAGATGGTTGACGCATTCTGCCAAGCCGACCACTCCAAACATACCGGTGAAGTTCTCCCGTTTCACAAATCCTTCTTTTACCAAGAAATTACATGTGAAGAAGTTGCTTTCTTCTACGATATATTTGATTCTTGTATCCATATTACGCAATAACAGCTGCGTATAATAGGGCAATACCCGATCGAAGAAATCATCAATAGAATCCGCCTTACATGCAACATTATACAAGCGGATGCGCGGCAACGTGTAGCCACCGCCGCATACCTTTAATGCATTATAACAGCTGGCGATGGCATAATCACTCATCTCTTTGCGATACATCACATCATTCGCAAAGGACGGTTTACTTGTCGCAAGCATGCAATCGATACAGGCGAGTGCAAAATCATCGCTTGTTTTCTTTGGATCGTATAACAGCGTCAAATTGGGAATCGCCAGTTGCATTTCCTTTGTCAGATCCAAGAGAATGCGATTGACCTCACTGTCTTGTGGACCTATATTCGCATGGACAAAGGAATCGGTCAGTGTCTTATCGATGTGCTGTAAAAACAGCCGTAACGCCTTTCTTGTCTCTGCCGCATCCTTATGAAACGGTTCAAACAGCTCCGTGAAATTGCCCAAATAAACGGGAAATGAGGTAATGCTCGGCACATGCTTGTAAAAGATTAACAAAGCATTGGTTGCCTCCCAAATATCGGTAGGAGGTGTAATCTCCAAAAATTGACAGCCATCCTTCATCAGTTTTGCATAATCCGGCAGAATATAGCGCGGCCGATAAGGCGCACGTCCCTCCCCGAGATCGCACAAGATCTGATCCTTACATGCCTGTTCAAATTCTGCTTCCAGCGGTAAGGTATTGTCATGATTCTCCGCTAGTCTTGCCAAAGCCAGTACCTGCTGTGCATAGGTCAGCTTTGGATCCTTGATGATATTGCTTACTTCACTCATTGTCATCCTCCTCACTGTTTTTGATATATACTTCACGTGGCTTGCTGCCACGAGCCGCACCAATGACTCCGTTTTCCTCTAAGGTGTCAATCAGTCTAGCCGCACGCGAATAGCCAATGCTGAACTTGCGCTGAATGAGCGAGGTGCTCGCTTTTTGCGTGGAGATCACAAACGCTTTGACCTCATCATAGAGCGGATCATCATGAGATGGCGTAGAGGTGGCAGTGATGCCTCCATCCAATACCTCCAAGCGCAAGAACGCATCATCAAATTTCGGCTTTGCCTGCTTGCTGACAAATTCACAGATTGCTTGAACCTCTTCATCCGAAACAAAGGCACCCTGAACACGGATCGCAACCTGCTCTCCTACCGGGATGTATAGCATATCGCCTAAGCCAAGCAGCTTTTCCGCTCCCACCTGATCCAGTATCGTACGAGAATCCACAGCGGAAGAAACCGCAAAGGCAATCCGGGATGGGATATTTGCCTTGATGATTCCGGTGATAACATCAACACTAGGGCGCTGTGTCGCAACGATCAAATGAATTCCTGCCGCGCGGGCCAGTTGCGTAATGCGCTGAATGCTGGATTCCACCTCTTTGGCAGCAACCAGCATCAAATCTGCCAATTCATCGATGATAACCACGATCCAAGGTAGCTTTTTTAAGCCCTCCTCAGGATGATTTTCAATATAGCCGTTATACCCGCCGATATTACGCACCCCTGCCATGGAGAATAACTCATAGCGCTGATCCATCATATTGACGACAACCTTCAATGCCCGATTGGCTTCTTCCCCATCGGTAATCACCGGTCCCAACAAATGGGGAACGCTGCGATACGGCGTAAATTCCACCTTTTTGGGATCCACCAGCAGTAATTTCACCTCATCCGGCTTTGTACGCATCAGCAATGAAGTGATAATCGTATTCACACATACGGATTTACCGCTTCCGGTCGCTCCGGCGATCAATAAATGAGGCATCTTATTCAATTCGCCATAGACACAGTTTCCCATCAAATCCTTCCCCAATGCAAATGTGAGTTTTTTATCCTCATAACGCTCCGGGATCTGCTTCATCAGTTCCTTCATGGAGACAGCGGTTTTTTCCACATTAGGAATTTCAATACCAACCGCTGATTTTCCCGGAATCGGCGCCTCGATACGGATATCCTTTGCGGCCAGTGCCATTTTGATGTCATACTGAAGATTGCTGATTTTATTGACTCGCACGCCAAGATCAGGCTTCACCTCAAACTTGGTAACAGCCGGTCCGATATGTGTGGCAATCAAAGTTGCCTTTACTCCGAATTGATCCAATATTTCAATCAGTTGTCGTCCGCTTTCATTCGCCGCATTGATATTATTCAATGATTTCCCCTTTTTACCGGAATCCTTTAACAGATTCAAGCGAGGCAATTTGTAGTTGGTATAATCCTCCTGAAATGCTGAAACAAAATCATCCTCTTTCCCGATCGTCTCATTGATGATGCGCTGATCCTCCCTTGCCTTATCTTGCAATACCTTTGGACTCTTTAGCAGTTCACTCTCTTCCTCTGCGCTCATCATCACGCCTTCATTTAAGATATCGAGTTCATCATCCTCTGTTTTGGATGGTTCCGGTTCCATCCATTCATCCGCTTCCAAAAAGGAGACCTGTCCTTTTTTCACCCGCTCCTCTATACTCATTTGCCTTAATTGGGCATGATCCTCCATCTCCTCGTCTTCATCATCGACTCGGATGTCCACCATTTTCGCCTGTCGCTTTTCCTCACGCTGAATCGCCCTGCGCTTTTTACTTTCTTCATGCGCAGTCATGATCGGCTCCTTTACCCGTTCCTTGGCATTTTGCATCCACTCCATGAATGCCCCGCTGGCCAGTAATATGATCCCTAGTGCCAATAAGGCAACCACCATGATCCATGTTCCCGTGTAATCAAACAAAAACGAACATACACTTACCAGCAAAGCACCGATCACGCCGCCACCGGCTGCCAGCTCCCCGGCAAAGATCGCCGCTGAATCCCCCACATAGGTGTTCAAAACCGCCATTCCTTTTAATGAGGTATCTTTGGGCATCGATGCTGCAATCAGCCAAGCGATGAGCAGCACCACAACACCAACCGTATAATTCAAAGGGATCTCCTGTATGGATTTTTTCATCATTAACATGATCGCAAACAGAATGATCACGCCGTATATGATACCATACAAATTGCCAAATACAAATTTTATGCTTCCTGTCAACAGCGTGCCGACAAAACCGATCTGAAGGCCACCGATCAAAGAGAGCGTGATCATTAACAGTGCATAAACATATAACAGTATCTCGTTTTCCTTCTGCTTTTTCGCATTGTTTTTCTTTGTCTTACTCTTGGCCATAAGACCCCTCCAATTCTATCCTACCCAACATTGATCTCGATGATCACCGGAAGCACCATCGGACGCTTTCCGGTCTGTTTCATCAAATACTTGGTAATTTTATCCCTTACCTCTGCACGCAGAGTTAAATTGTCATAACGCTTTTCCTTCACTGCGCTTTGGATGCATTCCTCCATCATATCGCCTACCTCTTTTACGATATAATCAGCATCCTTCAAATAAATCAGCCCTCTTGTCTGGACGTCCGGACCGTTGATCACCTCTTTGGTTTTCATATTCACACCGACACCAATGATCATCACACCATCGGTTGACAATGTTTCCCGATCCTTTAATACCACACCGGTCACATCCCAGTTTTCCTTGCCGTCAATCAAAGTATCCTCCAGTTCCAAACGCTGAGATGCACTCTTTAACACCGTATTCTCAAATACCGCAATCTGACCGTTGTCTAAAATAAGGATGCGATCCGCAGAATATCCCATGGAAACGCCCAAATTGGCATTCATCACTAGATGGCGATATTCTCCTTTTACCGGAATATAATACTTCGGTTTAAACAGATAGAGCATCATTTTCAGATCTTCACTGCTTGGATGCATGGAAAGTACTGTTTTGGAATTCAAAGAAAAGATGTGTCCCCCTTCTTTATAAATATCATTTTCCATATCAGTGGCCTCCATCTCCGTCCCACTTACCACCGGAGATGCCATGATGATCGTATCACTGGGACGAAATGCCACCTTGGGATCCTCATGATTGGCAATATTGCTCATGGTGCGGAAGAGATTCTTGCCGGAACCGCTGATGATCACGACAACATTGTCCTCATCATCATCATGAAAACTGCGCTCCACAATTTCCATCTCTCTTGGCACATGATAGTACTTCATGTCCTCTAAGTGCTTTAACAACTGACGCAATTCCTTATCATGGAAATAGATCTTCTTTCCCAACCGCTTGCAGATATCAATGATTTCAATCACTCGATACAGACTCTGTCGATACACAGAAATTAAAATTCTGCCGTTATTTTTTTCAAAGATCGGTTCAATCAGGCTGGTGATGCGATGATTGGGTGCTGTGTGTCCACTGCGCTCCACCCCTTGTGATTCACATAACAGACACAATACACCACGCTTTCCGATATCAGATAATTCATTCAAATCACAGCTGTATTGATCGGAGAGCATATCGTAATCGACGATAAATTCACCGGTATAGACGATTGCCCCCT
>CANPNQ010000069.1 GCA_947575425.1 uncultured Erysipelotrichaceae bacterium | reverse complement strand
GTGCATCCGCAGGTAGTGGAAAGAGCGCAAAAGGAAATGCTGGGACGGGAACAATATCAGGAATTGGGTACGCTGTTTAAGATGTTTGCGGATCCGACACGCTTGAAAATTCTATCGCTATTATTCCATGAAGAATTATGTGTTTGCGATTTGGCGCAGGCATGTGAAATGACCCATTCTGCGGTCTCACACCAGTTGAGTGTATTGCGTTCGAATCGCATTATCAAATATCGCAAAGAAGGAAAAAACGTATACTATTCCTTGGATGACGAGCATATTCAAATGATTTATAATGCAGGATTGGCACATATTACAGAATAATAGGGAGATGCTTTCATGATAATGGGATGAATGACCCGTTTGCGATTATATAATATATAGGAAAAAATGGACTGTGGTGTTTTGCATTCTACAGATGGATGATCAAAATGAGAATAGGGAAATAAGGATGATATGATAAGTCTAAGGCTCATAGAATAAAAGGTAATTCTTTGTCAACGGGAGAAATCTAGGAGAATATTGAGAGAGAAATGGGAGAAAGCAAAAGTGATACGGAGGTAATGATATGAAAGAAATCTGGTTGTTGCTGGAAGATCTGGACTGTGCCAACTGTGCAGCGAAGATTGAGCATAGAGTGGAGAAGCTGCCGGGAGTAACGGAGGCAAGTGTTAGTTTTGCGACGAAGAAATTATATGCAAAGATAATGGGGGATGCAGATAGAATCAAAAATGAAATCATTGCTTTGATTCATGATCTGGAGCCGGAGGTGTCAATTCAGGAGATTGGAAGTCATGAGAATACGGAAACTATGACAGATTCCTCCCATTCTTATATGCATGGACAGAAAAAGCCTGTGGATCATCCTCATGCGGTTTGTGATTGCGATGCATCATATGTACGGTGCAATCATGAGCATCTCCACGAGCATACGCATTCTCATGATGTTTGTCACGATCACCAACATCACGAGCATCATCATGATCACTGTGATTGCGTCCATCCGGATATAAAAAAGGAGCAAATCCTGTATAATGCAATCAAATTGCAGGTTGCCAACCTAGATTGTGCCAGTTGTGCGCAAAAGGTGGAGGATGCCATTGCAAAAGCGGATCATATCAGCGCTGCCGCATTGAATTTTTCTACTTCCATCTTATTTGTGAAAACAGACAATGAGGAAGAAGGTGAGCATTTGGTAGAACGCTTACAGAAAATCGCCGAGGCGGCTGAACCGGGCGTTGTTTTATCGTTGTATGAGGGAAATAACACAGGTAAAGCAAATAAAATTCTTCCTTTCACACAAAAGAAGGAGTTCGTGCGGCTGGGCTTTGCGCTGATCCTGTTTTTGATCGGTGAGCTGTTGACACAAAACAATGAAGCATATGGCTTTTGGGTGTTGTTGGGAGCGCTGTTATTTTCCGGTGCGCCAATCATTCTCAAAGCATTGCGCAATATAATGCATGGCGAGATATTTGATGAGAATTTCCTCATGAGCCTTGCGTCAATCGGCGCATTTGTGATCGGCGAATGGGGAGAGGGCTGTGCGGTCATGATCTTTTATGAAATCGGTGAACTATGTCAGGCCTATGCGGTCAATCGCTCACGGAAAAATATAGCGGATCTGATGGATATCAAAGCAGAGTATGCCAATTTGCTTGTGGATGGGAAGGAAGAAAGGATCGCTCCAAAGGATGTCCATGTCAATGATGTGATCATCATCCGGGCAGGGGAGCGGGTAGCCTTGGATGGCGTGGTGATTCAGGGGGAGAGCGCTTTGGATACCTCCGCATTAACAGGGGAAAGCTTGCCCCGTGATGTCAGTGTGGAGGATGAAATTCTTGCGGGCAGTGTGAATTTGAACGGTGTGATCCAAGTGCGAGTCACAAAGGAATTACAGGAAAGTACCGTATCCCGTATTCTTGAATTAGTGGAAAATGCCGGAAGTCGCAAAGCACCGATTGAGAAATTCATCACCAAGTTTGCTCGTATCTATACGCCTGTGGTAGTTGCTTTGGCATTGCTACTGCTGCTTGTACCTATGGTAGTGATGCCAGATGCTGTGTTTTATGACTGGCTGTATCGTGCACTCACCTTCTTGGTTGTATCGTGTCCCTGTGCGCTAGTCGTATCAATCCCCTTGGCGTTATTTGCGGGCATCGGCGGTGCCGGGCGCAGAGGTATTTTGATTAAGGGCGGAAATTATCTGGAAGCACTGAGTGAAGTAGATACCGTAGTTTTTGATAAAACAGGAACGCTGACGAAAGGAGCTTTCCATGTGGAAAGCATCAAGGCGGTAAATCATGATGCGGATGCATTGCTGGAATTAGGGGCTTATGGAGAAGCCTATTCCAACCATCCGATTGCCCGTTCTATTATGCAGGCATATGATAAGGAAATCGATCAAAGCCGCATCAGCGATTATGAGGAGCTGGCAGGAAACGGGATTCGGGTACGCTTGGATGGCGAGCTATATTATTTAGGAAATCATAAGCTCATGCAGGCACAGCACATTTCTTATGAGCGCTATACTCCTTTGGGAACGATTGTACACATTGCAAAGCAGGATGCCTATCTCGGCTATATTGTGATCAATGATGAAATTAAACCGACTGCGGCTTGGGCCATTACGTCCTTGAAACAAGAAGGAGTGACACAGTGCGTGATGTTAAGCGGAGATCGCAGTGAGGTCGCTGAGGCAGTGGGAAAATCTCTTGGCTTGGATCAAGTGTATGGTCAGCTGTTACCGCAGGATAAGGTGGAAAAACTGGAAGAATTATTGGCAAAGGAGAAGAATGGCAAGCTGGCATTTGTCGGCGACGGAATCAACGATGCACCGGTATTGGCGCGCGCTGATTTGGGAGTTGCGATGGGCGGAATCGGATCCGATGCGGCAATCGAGGCAGCGGATATCGTCTTAATGAAGGATGACCCCAAGGCACTGGCGGAGGCTATTCGCATTGCTAAGAAAACCAAACGTATATTATGGCAAAATATCATTTTCTCTTTGGGAGTCAAAATTGCTGTATTGATCCTGACGGTATTCGCAATGTCCACGATGTGGATGGGGGTATTCGCCGATGTTGGTGTTACCCTGTTGGCAGTGCTGAATTCCATGCGTGCATTAAAGGCGGCAGATAAACTGAAAAGCTAAGGCAGAGACCGTTTTGGTTCTCTGCTTTTTCTTCGTGATCATGTCGAATACTTCTTTTATATAGGGCAAGCTTTCTGAAGATCACTGGAACTTCATTCTATCAAATGGAAATAGGAGTGCCTCATGGGTGAAAGAAAACTGAAAATAATCATGAAAAGGAAAAGAAATGATTGATAATTTCTTTCATAACAAGTATAATAATAAGGCAATGCTTTGAAACATCTGATCATAAAATGGATAGCGATGCGATAAGCGTAACGATTCCTATATCGGATGCATAAAATGAAGCAGGCGCAAAAGTGAGTGCGCAAATGAGAATGAAGTAGGAGGAATAAGATGCAAAACCTAGAAAATAACGCCTTTTTCTGGCAGAAGTTAGATACGCTGTTTTTGTCTTCTAAGCTGGTGATTGATCGTCCGCGTCATGCGGCGCATTATAAATATTCCAATCTGATCTATCCGGTGGATTACGGTTATTTGAGTGATACTACCGGCAGTGATCAATCTCCGATTGATGTATTCAAGGGATCCGTGAAAACAAATCAGATCGGGGCGATTGTCGTAAGTGCGGATATTTTGAAAAAGGATTGTGAGGTTAAACTGTTAATCGGCTGTGATGAAGAAGAGGAACACGAGATCCTGCAATTCTTAAATCAGACGGAATTTCAGAAAGCAATATTGATTCATCGTGGGAATGAAGTTCCCGAATGGGCGCAAAATGATTAAAAAATAAGCGAAATGCTTATTTTTTTTATGTTTTTTCCATATGTTAATACCGTAGGGAATATTGGAGATTTGGATGAAGGGATGAAAAAAGCAATGATTGCGGTGATGGCTGTGGGTAACAGGATCATGACGTCCGCTTCAGGATCAGATGGGATAAAGAATATGGAGGAGATCAGAAATGAATAGGAAGGCATTGGAAAATCGGAGAAAGAAAAGAAGCCAGCGATGGCTGTGGTTGGGATGCTTGTTTATGATGCTGTGCTTGGCTTTTGGATGCAGCGCCCCATCGCTTGGCTCCATCGAGCAGGAGGATCTGGATTTGACACAATTATCTGCGCTGATTGATGAGCATATAGCCTCCGGCGCATGGCAAATGGAGGTATTGCAGGATCCTATCAGTGAGGATCACTGTGATGATATCTATGGGATTCAAGCGGATCTGTATCAGGAGGTATTGATCCGCCGCTCTCTGATTGATGCAAGCTGTGAAGAGATTGTCGTTTTTCACTGTGTGGAGGGAAGGCAAAAGGAAGTCGTCGATCGGTTAAAGGCGTATCAGGAAAGGCGCAAGGCGGAATATGAAGCATTGCCTTATCAGAATACCTTGATCCAACAGGGTGAAGTCGTGGAAACAGGGAATTATGTCTTTTTTGTATGTAGTCAAGATGTCGCAAACATGATACAATATATCAGTTCACTGGCCTGAAAATCAGGAACTATTAGAAGAAATAAGAGATAAAGAAGGTGAGTGTGTGAATAAGATCAAGGATGTCATATTGGAATTTTTATCGCCGGAGGCAAATCTGTTTGTCTATTCTTTGGCTTTTGGCTTATTGCTGTCACTGGCACCATCTTTGATCATCTTTGCGACGATGTTCAAATGGGGTACCTTTTTGGATATCGAAGTGGTGATTGATCTGTTTCGCAGTCTCCATTTATCGAATGATATACAGGTGTTGATTGAGGAGATCTTTATGGAATTTATGAATAAGGAATATGGCTTTGTGCCGGCGATTACAACCTTGTGCTTTTCTTTTTGGCTGGCATCACGAAGCATCAATTCCTTTTTGTTGATCAGCGCAAGTCATGAAAAGGTGGATGTGGCAAAATTTGCGATCCGCATACAATCGATTGTGATGTTTGTCATTTTTGTGGCGATGCTGATCGGGGGCATCCTGTTTGCTACCTTTGTCTATCATTTTGTGGATGTCTCTTTACTGCCATTGATTGCAGCGCTGATCATGGTTCCGGTATTTACCCTGATGTATCGCTCTTTGTCGTTTCGCAAGCGCAGTATGAGCTTTGGCTTGATTGGCGGTTTGTTTTCGACAACCGCTGTGATTTTATTGTTTTATCTGTCATTTATCTTAATTCAGCGGATGATCACATATAACCGTATTTACGGTTCCTTGGCATCTCTTGTGGCATTATTGCTAGTGATTTATATATTTGCCAGCATCGTATATCTCGGATTTTTGTTGAATCTAGTATGCGAGGAAAACTATGGCAAGGAGGAAGCTCTGGCCTTGAAACATGCCGGATATTATCGTTTCTGCGATCGTCTGTATGAGAAGCTTCCTTTTGTGACGCACGATTGCAAATAGTAATCGGGGAAAGGATATACGTATGAAAGTTAAAATAATCAAAATGGGGATCAATGGGGAGGGCATCGGCTATGTGGATCGTACCCCGGTATTTGTACCGCAAGTACTGCCTCAGGAGGAAGTGGATATTACAGTCACGCAACGACAGAAGCGTTATTGGCATGGAAAGGTGAATCGCATCGTAAGCAAAAGTAAAAACCGCATCAAGGCAGATTGTCCTTATCAGCATAAATGCGGCGGTTGTCCTTTGATGATTTCTCGCTATGAGGCACAGTTGGAGGAAAAACGGGAGCTGTTAAAGCAAACTTTGATCAAATATGCACAGGTGGATCCTCGTTTGATCAAGCAGGTACAGCCAAGTCCTGATCTTTTTGCTTATCGCAATCAATGCAAGCTGCCATGCGCAACGGTGAATGGCAAGCTGATAACGGGAATGTATCTGCCCAATTCCAATTATTTTCAGGAGATCAACCATTGTATCATCCATGAGGAAGGGCTGGAGCATATTCGTAAGCAGGTATTGAAGGTATTGAATGATTATGGGTGCAGGGCATATGATTATCATCGCAAACAAGGCATCCGTACATTGATCATCCGCGGCTTTGATGGAAAATATCAGGTGTGCATTGTGAGTGGTGAGGAGGAATTAAACGATGGCTGTGTAGAAGCGCTGATGTCCATAA
>CANPNQ010000068.1 GCA_947575425.1 uncultured Erysipelotrichaceae bacterium | reverse complement strand
CGCGTCACCAGTTGAATTGCAAAGCCTATTTCGTAAAATAGGCTTAGGGTAACGATAAAGTATACTTGTTATACTTGGTGATAGAAGCATAGCAATATGTTTCTTAATCTAAACGTGACTCAGATGCTCATTACGAGTGCCTGAGTTTTTATTATAAATGAACCTTTGGTCAATCTTTTTTTAAAGGATTGTTCATTTTTTGTTTAATAAGAATGTCAAAGATTATGATTACAATAGAATAATAGTGTTTCTGGCAGCAATGAAAAGCAAATGAAGAAGAGAACGCTCTTACCTGAACCAGCTTCTCAGGGAAGCAGATATAGGAAAGACAATTTGCTTATGGGGAACATCCAAACAAAAAGAGGAGTCATTGGTAGCGAGGATTTGAGTATATATAACACCTCAGGAATGAAGTTCAATAGATTCATTACCATAACAAGGCATTATTATCAAGGACACAAGGACCAAGCTTACCGTCGGAATCGAGAGCTCTAGGCCAATCTATGTGACAAACATGATGAAGTATTATTTAAGATCATATATCCACTGCATTTTGATCAAGCAGGAACTGTTCAATACCAATGTAGAGGATTCCGTCATTATCGTACCAAGGGAGGATATTGTCTTTGACTACAACGATTTTTTTGAAGGAATCCCCTATGCGCTTTAAGGAACAGATCTCCTGATTGCGCTTTTCTTCATCGGCAATAGTAAGCGCAGACTGGATATAATATTTTTTACTGCCCTTATTCGCTACAAAGTCGATTTCCAACTGCGTGCGCTTGCTTTTTTTATGTTCGTCTTTGTAGCAATATTCAACAACGCCTACATCTACGGTGAAATCACGGATACAAAGCTCATTGTAGATGATATTTTCCATAATATGGTTCTCTTCCTGCTGACGGAAATTGAGTCTTGCATTACGCAAGCCGACATCGCTGAAATAATACTTCAACGGAGATCCAATATATTTTCTTCCTTTCACATCATAACGATTCGCTTTATATAGCATAAAAGCATCAATGAAGAAATCCAAATATCTGCTGACAGTATCGTCACTTATAGTGACTTGCCTTTCGCTTTTAAAGGTTTTGGCAATTTTGCCTGCGTTGGTCAGCGAGCCGATAGACGAAGAAACGATATTTAGTATATCATCAAGAATCGACTTGTCCTTTATGATTTTATTGCGCTCTATGATATCACCGAGATAGATCTTGTCGAACAGCGATTGCAGATATTTTGCTTTTTCTTCATGTCCTTTCATCTTCATTACTAGAGGTAAGCCACCATAGGTATAATACTCTCGCCACGCATCGCGTTTGTCACCTTCAAAAGCGTTATAAAACTCCTCAAACGACAAGGGATTGACCCTTATCTCATCTCCACGACCGCGGAATTCAGTCAGAATATCAGTGGACAGCATCTTGGAGTTGCTTCCAGTTACATACACATCAATATTGTCTTGTTTCATAAGACCAAGAACGACGTCTACGAAACCGATCTTGTCTTCAGCGCCTTCGATATAAGGATTTTGAATGGTAACAACCTTCTGTATCTCGTCGAGAAATACATAATAGATTTTGCTCTTGTCGGCAGTTAAGCTACGAATATACTTACCGAGCTCAAGTGGATTGCGATATTTAATACTCTCATCATCGTCAAGAGCAAGGCAGATAATGCACCCCTCCTCTACACCGATAGACTGCAAATAGTTTTTGTATATGTTGAAAAGAATGTAAGATTTGCCACATCGTCTGATACCGGTAATGACCTTTACAAGACCGTTCTCTTTTTTTGAAATTAATCTTTCTAGATATTGCTTTCTTTCAATCATAGCTACACCTCTTTCGGGAATTTTGCGTATTTACACAATTTTACATGTTTTATGATAGCATATGCTCTTTCCTTCGTCAATATTCACTTTCGGTAATTTTGCGTATTTCTACGTTTTATCTAATTTTGAAGCTCCGAAAGAGAAAAAAAGAAAACTTTTATATAAACTACCGCTTTGATATAATTTGTTTGTAAGAATTGGGAATGAAGTAAGAAAGGGTGTGAATCTATATGTCTAAGGAAAGTGCGCTATCGCCAGAGAACGACAAACAAACCAAAGGCAAAGCCGATGGAGTATGATTATCTAAAAGATAGAGCACTGTTCTATTCCTTTTATACATAAAGAGAAATCTTTTAAAATAGCACGTATCAACACGAGTGAGGTAAACAAAGTATTCGCATCAAAAAGTAATAATTTCGTTAGTAAAAAATAAGGCATGAGTAAAGCAGTCAATGAGTGTAGAAGAAAACAAACCTTACTTACTCCTTATTCTCCGCTTTTTCCTTCAGCTCCGGTAATACGGTATAAATCATGGCCCCAAAACAAATACATCCACCGACAAAATTCGATACCGGCTCTGCGATAAATACTCCCATTGCGCCCAAACCTCCCACATGTGGCAGCAGATATGTCAAAGGTACCACAATGATGACCTTTCGCAATAAGGAAAAGAAAATCGCCTGCTTCTTTTTATTCAATGCTTTAAATACCATCTGTGCACTGTACATCAGTGCCTGAAAAATAAAGGCGAAGAAATACGTGTGAAGTGCGGGCACAGCAATCTCCATCAGCATACTGTCGGAATTGAAAATGGCGATAAACATGGTAGGACATAGAAGGATCAGCCCCCAAACAATGGCTGTATAAGCGAGTTCTGATAACGTCACAAAACGGATTGCCTGTTTGACACCGGCATAATTACCTGCGCCATAGTTATAGCTTAACACCGGAGATGCGCCTTCCGAGATCGCATGAACCGGCGTGTCCAAGATCTGCCGCACGGAATTGATAATCGTCATTGTGGAAATATATAGATCGCCGCCAAAGGTTCCCAATACATGATTGGCGCTGATCTGCACAAGACTATTGGTACATTGCATTACAAAACTGGCACTTCCCAAACCGATGATATTTCCCACCTGCTTGCGCTCACAGAAATATCCTTTCTTTAAATGGATGTGCAGTTCGGATCTGCCGACCAATAAAAAGCGCAGAACGAAGATGGCTGAAACTAGCTGAGAACATATGGTCGCCCATGCGGCTCCCTGTACTCCCAAATCCAGCACAAAGATAAACAGGGGATCCAGAACGATATTCAAGGCAGCTCCCAGAAATACCGTAGTCATACCGACATTCGCAAAACCCTGTGCATTGATGAAAGGATTCATTCCCAAAGCGATCATGGAAAATACCGTACCCCACATATAGATTTGCATATAAGGTTGAGCGTATACCATGTTGGCATCGGATGCCCCAAACAAATACAACAGCGGTTCACAAAAAATAATACCAATCATTGTGACAACCACTCCTGTGATCACCAACAGATAAAAGGAAGTGTTCATGATCCGCTCCGCTTCCTCACGGTTTCCTTTGCCCCGCTCAATCGAGCATAAGGGAGCGCCGCCTGCTCCAAATAAATTGGTGAATGCGGTGACGATAGAGATGATGGGAAAGCACAAGCCGAGTGCGCCCAAGGCGATCGTTCCCACCTCCGGAATTTGACCGATGTAAATTCGATCCACAATATTGTAAAGCAGATTCAGCACCTGTGCAATGAGCATCGGCATTGCGACACTGACGATATTGTGCGTGATCCTGCCGCTTGAAAAATCGACCTGTCTTGTTTTCATCTTTACATCCCCCTTTTCGTTTTTTTTAATTGATCAATGTCGTTAAGTGATTTCCTTATGTTGGAGGAATCGCTCTCATTGCCCATCATAGCGCGGTTGGCAGTATGAGCGATTTCGTGCCGGCATGCTTTTTGCGTCATCCCTTCCCTTCTATGAAAATGATCACCGCCTAAGCTTTTATAGTTCCTGATTTCCTTGACATCCTTGCCAAATCGAATACAATTATATCATTGTCAATGAAGATATACTATTAAAATATTGCCTAAAAATATTAAAATATCGTCATACAGGAGGGCGCTCATGAAGCAAAACCAATATATCAATGCAAAGAATCTCAACCGGCACACGGATTTTCCTTATTTGAACATGGAAGTCATTGATGAAGAAAGCTATCCCCGCAGCAGTGGTTTTCGTGTGATGCACTGGCATGAGGATCTGCAATTTGTCTATGTCATACAAGGAAACATTGAGATCACAACATTAAATGAAGTTGTACGTTTGCGGGAGGCACAGGGTGCTTTTATCAATCGCAGTGTCGTACACCGCATCGAAAACATCGGGAAATGCCATTACAACAGCATTCGCTTTCCCGCCTATTTTCTTGAATTTTACTTAGGATCTCCTATCAAAAGCATGGTATACCAGTTCATGGATCATAAACAGATGATGCTGTATTTGATGGATGGAAGACAAGCATGGCATGCGGATGCACTGGATAAGCTGAAACAGCTCTCCCAACTGGAGAAGCAAAAAGATGCATGGTATGCTTATGAGGTGCTTGTGTTATTACATACGCTGTGGCTGATCCTACAAAAGAACATCGCTGTGAAAGAGGAAAAAGGAGATGCAGCCAATGAGCGCATAGGATTATTTCTCCATTATATCGAAGCACATTATCATGAGGATATCACACTGGAGCAGTTGGCAAAAAGCGCACAGGTGAGTCCATCTGAATGCCTGCGTTGCTTCAAGGATAAATTGTATACGACACCGATGAAGTATTTATGCGAATATCGCTTATCCAAAGCAGCGGATCTGTTAAAAAACAGCGCATTGCCGATTGGTGAAATTGCGGAACAAACGGGATTTCATCAGTTGAGCTATTTCGGTAAATGCTTTAAGGACAAGATGAAATGCACGCCCCGTGCCTATCGAAGCCGATACCGCAGGGGAGCATACTGATTTGCATTTCTATAGGAAGCACTCCCTATCCTTCTATTATTCTCTCTACGATTTTCGTGAAGCAGCTTACGATTTTTCGTTTTTTAGTTGCAATTACGTCAATACTGTGGTTTAATATAGTCAGCCTTATTATCAAGAGTTGGGTTAGAGAGTTAGCTCGTTTGATCCCACGCCAACCTGCCTATGGCAAGGTGGTAATGCTGACAGCGATAAGAGATGCGTATGATGATGATAGTAGCCTTCTCTTGTCAGAAGGCTTTTTTATAGGAGGAATTCATATGAACCGTTATGTTTTTACATCAGAAAGTATTACCGAAGGACATCCGGATAAGATTTGCGATCAGATCGCTGATGGTATTTTAGATGCCGCACTGGCACAGGATCCAACCTCGAAAATGGCAGTAGAATGTACGATCAAGGATGATTTTGTCCTGATTTATGGAGAAGCGAATACCAATGCGGTGATTGATTATGAGCAAATCGCTTTGGATACGATCCGTGAGATTGGTTATGAGGAAACCTATCATGTGATGGTAAAGGTGAACAAGCAGTCCAATGAGATCAATCAGGCTGTGATGCAGGATGGAAGTGCAATGGGCGCAGGAGATCAGGGCATCATGTTTGGTTATGCGTGTGATGATACGGATAACTATATGCCAGCAGCGATCGATTATGCGCATCGCTTGGCCAAGCGCCTAAGCGATGTTAGAGGCGACCATCCGATATTAAAGCCTGATGGCAAAACACAGGTCAGTGTAGAATATGAAGATGATCATGTGAAGCGCATTGATACGATCGTGGTATCTACCCAGCATAGTAAGGATGCTACGCAGGAGGAGATTGCCGATCTCATCATGAAAGAAGTCATTCAACCGACTATCGACCCGAAGCTGATCGATGAAAATACCAAATTTTTGATTAATCCCAGCGGCAGCTTTGTTTTGGGCGGCAGCTTTGGCGACAGCGGAACCACCGGCAGAAAGATTGTTGTGGATACCTATGGCGGTATGGGAAGGATTGGCGGAGGCTGCTTCTCCAGCAAAGATCCATCCAAAGTAGATCGCTCTGCGGCTTATTATTGTCGCTATGTCGCAAAAAACATCGTTGCACATCAGCTGGCACGCAAATGTGAGATACAGGTTGCCTATGCGATTGGCAAGGCGAAGCCGGTTTCAATCATGGTCGATACCTTTGGCACGGGAGTCAAATCAAATGAGGAGATATTGGAGATCATCGAGAAAAACTTCAATTTTGAGGTCGCTCACATCATCGCTGAATTAGATCTCTGTCGACCGATTTATAAACAGACTGCCTGTTATGGGCATTTTGGCAGAG
>CANPNQ010000067.1 GCA_947575425.1 uncultured Erysipelotrichaceae bacterium | reverse complement strand
TTTGCATTGGAGGTGATTTCCCTTCGTGAGGCTAAGCCTAAAACCTTTGATCCTATTGCCATAGATAATAAGACTAAGAAGGTCTATATCCCCCTATGTCACATCCTTGAAGCACACTTCCTTTCCGTTCTACCTTACGAAACAAAAGCACCGTATTCTTGGTGCTAGTGCTTCACTTTTTTTAGACAGTTTCATTTTTGCTTGATACAGTTTTT
The DNA here is from genome assembly GCA_947575425.1 of uncultured Erysipelotrichaceae bacterium. GTDB lineage: Bacteria > Bacillota_I > Bacilli_A > Erysipelotrichales > Erysipelotrichaceae > C-19. The sequence continues at coordinate 6,016 of CANPNQ010000067.1, read as the reverse complement.
TTCAATTTCACTTGATATGTATATTGTAAAATGAAAGTGGATGTAATGATTTTAAAAGGCTGTAACGCATCTGTCTATCACCGATGCGCTCAGCCCTCCTTTATTCTTTACTCATAATGAAAAACATAACACAAATCAATAAGCTTTCATTTCATCTATCAATTCCTTGATTGCTTTCTTTACCTTACCGTACTTTTGCCACATATAATTCTGTAGCACTTTGCCATCCAAGAAGGCCTGCATAACAGCAGAAATTTCATCATGATCGCATGGATGCTCATCCACCCATTTCTGTAATGCTTCATTCGTATCCGCAAACAATTTCTGCATTTTTTTCGTTTGCCCATTGGTTGCAACATAGCCGGCTACCGCAGAATTTGCCAAGCCCATGATTCCCCAATTAGGCTGATGATTGAGTTCTTCCAGAAGGTTTTCAAGCATGTCAAGAATTCGATTACGCAAATGATCCGTCATAAAGCACCTCCGTTCGATACGTACCTCCAACATTATCCTTATCATCTGTAGTTCTAGTGATATTCATAATAGCAACAAACATAATTGCAGTCACCAATAAAAATTTCATTGATTTCTTCATAATGACATCCCCTCAATATTATGTTGCAAGCGCTTACACTGATAGTATACCACACGGCTACTTTTTTTGTCAAATGATAAGTGTGTATACAAACGGGAGTTATATGAATCAAAAATGATACTGTCTGAATGAAACGAAATTGATTTTGTCCGAAAGGTTGTATTAAAATAAGACCTCATGAGAAAGCGAGGTCATGATGAGAAAAGGATGAAAATCATGGTGATTGAGGTCTTTGATGGAAGCTTATATGTGAATATCTTGGATCATATCTTTGCATTGGAGGTGATTTCCCTTCGTGAGGCTAAGCCTAAAACCTTTGATCCTACTGCCATAGATAATAAGACTAAGAAGGTCTATCAGCCACCTACGTCCATCCTTGAAGCACACTTCTTTTCAAGCGTATCCGGCAAAACAAAAGCACCGTATTCTTGGTGCTAATGTTTCGCTTTTTTGAGACATTTTCATTTTTGCATGACAATAAAATATGGAAAACTCGTCTTTGCTACAATTATCGCTTTGCCAATTCTTCTTTGATCAGCTGATTGGTCATAGCGGGGTTCGCAGTTCCCTTGCTTGCTTTCATCACCTGTCCCACTAAAAAGCCGATGGCACGATCCTTACCGTTTTTAAAGTCCTCAATGGATTTGGGGTTATTGTCCAGCACCTCTTGGATCATCTTTAATAATTCCGTGCTGTCTGACATTTGCTTCATGCCCTTTTCCTCTACCACTTGCTTGGGATCCTTGCCCTTCATGATTTCCTCAAACACGATCTTTGCCTGCTTGGAGGAGATCGTCGCATCCTTGATCATGTGGATCATATCAGCCAGATGCTTGGGATCGCACGGACTGTCACTCGCTTTGAGATTTGCCTTATTAAGTGCCGCACTCAGCTCTACGATCGTCCAGTTCGCCGCCATCTTATATTCCTTCGTATATTGACAAACCGCATCGAAAAACTGTGCCAGCTCACGGCTTGCGACAAGCACGTCCGCATCATAGTCATTCAATCCGTATTCCCTTTGATAACGAGCCTTGCGCGCATCGGGTAGCTCTGGCAGATGGCTTTGTATCTCCTTAATCCATGCTTCATCCAAACGGATTGGCGGAATATTGGGTTCGGGGAAATATTTGTAATCGACATTCCCCTCCTTCTTCCGCATCGATACCGTTGCCTTTTGTGCTTCGTCATAGCGGCGTGTCTCCTGTACAATGGTTCCCCCGTTTGATAAGATCTCACTTTGACGCGCGACCTCATATTCCACCGCTTTTTGTACATTCGCTATGGAAGTGAGATTTTTGATTTCGCTTTTTACGCCGTATTCCCTGCTTCCCATCTCGCGCAGCGATATATTGACATCACAGCGCATACTGCCCTCTTCCATCTTGACATCACTCACCCCGAGATAATTCAAAATAGAACGCAGCTTTTCCACATAGGCCGCCGCTTCCTTACCAGAGCGGATATCCGCCTTTGAAACGATTTCCACAAGCGGCGTACCGGCACGATTGAAGTCGATCAAGGTTCCCTCCTCGTTGTGGAATTGCTTGGCAGTATCTTCTTCCATATGGATCCGCTCCAAGCGGATCTGCTTGCTTCCGGTTTCCGTTTCGATCTCGACATAACCGCCGGTACCGATCGGATGAAACTGCTGGGTGATCTGAAAGCCTTTGGGCAGATCGGAATAATAATAGTTTTTACGATCAAATTTTACCAAGGGATCAATTTCGCAATGCAAGGCAGTAGCCGCCATAATTGCTAATCGTACCGCTTCCTTATTGACACAGGGCAAAGTACCGGGATGTCCCAAATCGATCTCATTGACACAGCTGTTTGCGACTGCCCCAAAGGCAACCGGAGCGCCGGAAAACATTTTGGTCTTTGTCTTTAATTCGCAATGGATCTCAATCCCAATCACTGTTTCATAGTTCATGCTTCCACCTCCGCAATCTGTCCCCTTAAGCCGGTTTCTTCTTCAATCGCCAAACCGATATCAAACAGCGTCTGTTCCGCAAATGGCTTTGCCATCAGGCTGACGCCAATCGGCATTCCCTGCACAAACCCACACGGGATCGTGATGCTGGGGTATCCGCTGAAATTTCCCATGATCATATGATTTTCTGCGATGAGGTAAGTGTCACTTAGCTTTTCATCCACGGAATCCTGCGGATGAGGCGCGATACTGCCGGTTGCCGATGCAATCGTGATATCATATTGATCCAATACCGTTTTGATTTCCTCTACGATCAAACGGCGTACTTTCTGTGCCTTGCGGAACAGCTTATCCTGATTTTCCACAAACAGCGAATAGCTTCCGATCACAAAGCGCTTGCGGATATTGGTGGAAAATCCGGCCGTACGCGAATGACGCATGACCTCCTCCACACTCTCTCCATCCTCCCGCATACCGAAGCGAATTCCATCCAGATTGGAATGATTGGCAGTTGCTTCCGCATTCGCAATGATAAAATAGGTCGGTAACAGCACGGATAACAGCTGCTCGTTCAAAGAAACATGCTCCACAATCGCCCCGCGCTTTTGCAGCTGCTCAATCAGCTGATTGAAATTGGCTAAAATCGCATCATCCTTGATCGCATTCTGCACATTGTCGATGATGGCAATGCGCTTTCCCTTGAGATCACTGTTTAACAATGTCTCATAGGCAGGTACTTCCCGATAAGAGCTTGTCATATCCCGATCATCACGCCCTGCCAGCACATGCAGTGCCACAGCCGCATCCGCAATGCTTGTGGTAAAATAGCCCACATGATCCAAAGAGGAGGCATAAGGAATAATGCCATAGCGGGAGATCCTGCCATAGGTCGGCTTCATTCCGATTACTCCATTATATGCCGCCGGCTTACGCACGCTGTCACCGGTATCTGTGCCGATGGTAAGCGCACTCACATCCGCTGCACTCAACACCGCAGAGCCGCCGCTGGAGCCGCCGGATATTCTGGAGAGATCATATGGATTATTTACCGGACCGCTGTAAGCGGAAAGATTGGTGCCTCCCATCCCCAGCTCATCCATACTCGATTTGGCAATGATGATCGCTCCTGCCGCCTTTAGCTTCTCTACGATACATGCATCATATACCGGAATATAGTTGCTTAAAATACGCGATGAGGCTGTGGTCAGTAATCCTTTGGTATTGACATTTTCCTTTAGTACCACAGGAACACCGTACAAAGGTGCATTCTTTGGAATTTGCTTCAATGCTTCCAGCTGTTCCTCGATATCCTGCGCAAAGCTGACGATTGCATTGAGCTTCGGCTGTAACGCTTTGGCTTTTTCCAATGCTTCATACACACGCTGCTTCACATCCTGATTATGGTATTGAGATAACTGCATCTTACTTCACCACCTTTGGCACATGCACATGCCCTGCCATCACAGCCTTTGCGTTACGCAAAGCATCCTCACGAGAGATCACATGGCTCACCTCATCCTCACGTAAAAAACTCGTTTCCGCTTCAAAGGGATAGATCATTTCCTCTACTCCTTCTGTATCAATCTGCTCCAATAGAGCGATCTGTTTCTGCAAAGTCACAAATTCCTCTTGCAGATCTAAGATCTCCTCATCATTCAGATCAAACATCAACTGATTTGCCAGCTTTTGAATATACGCTTTGTCCATCTGTTCCATACATCCTCCTCTATCGATTCTCATTTTTATCGCTGATGAAGCTTCTTTATATCAACGTATTGACATTGACCTCTTTACTGCCGATCTGTCTTACCATCGTAGCGATCGTCATATTCTGACAACGCACCTCGACTTGTATTTTATAATCCAGTGAGGCAAATACACTCAGCTGTGATTTCAGATATTGCGTTAAAGAGAGTGCCTCTGTCGCTGTCTTGGCATACATTTCCACCGTGATATGCAGCTCCTTGAGCTGCTCATCCTCGTATCGCCCCTTTCCGATGATACTTACATCATCCGGCAGGTAGAGCGCCAGAGAACTCTTTACTTGTAAAAACTGCGTATAAGATGCATTATCCAACTTGCTTGCTTCCTCAGACGGCAACATCACCCATGCTTCGTCAATCGCAGAAAAGCTCGCGCTTCTGCCTTCAAAATAAGCTTCAGAAAAGAAACAGCCGGGCAATGTACTCTCTGTTGATATGTTTTTATATAAGGCGATATAGATCGGCATAGAATCGCCGATCTCCGGCATCTTGCGCAGATAGGTCACAAGACGGCGCGCTGTTTCCTCGCCAAATGCCTTCAGCTTATCATCATTCACTCTGATATCATTGTCTCCGACAACTCCATTCAATACCAAAGCCAGCGCAATTCCCTGAGCTTCCTTATTTCTGATGAAATCAACTTCATAGATGTCTCGCACCAATACCGCACTTTCCACTACGCCATTGCCGGTATCAAAGGGGGTTCCACTTGCCGGATTCAAGGCATCGGGATTGGCATCCGATTCTCTTGTCAACAGATTACTCAATTCATCATAGACAAGAAACTGTCCTTCCTGTATCGTGTAGCTGCTTGTCGAAAAATGTGCTTTTGCATAATTGAGCAAACCCATACCGATATACAGATTATCCACTAGAGAAACCGAGCGGATCTGATGCTGCTGACGTGCGTTGGTACTCAAAAAAGGCAATGCGGCACCATATTCTCCCGATTCTAAAGCTTTTGTTTCCACCATCTGATCGGGATTTTCCTCCTCATCATGTGAACAGCCGCCTAGCAACATACTCAAGCAAAGACAGGAAAGAGCGATCTGTTTAATTTTCATATGCGCTCACCTCTTTCATAAAACTCTCCTCATCCATGATTTCCACCCCAAGTGCCTGCGCCTTGCTTAACTTGCTTCCGGAACTCTCTCCATAGATGACAAGATCCGTTTTCTTCGATACGGAACCGCTGACATTAGCCCCCAATCGCTCCAACAGCTCCTTTGCCTCATTGCGGGTAAAATATTGCAGAGATCCGGTCAATACCACGGTTAAATTGCTGAAGCGGCTTTCTTGGATCTCCTCCTGTTCACTGGTCATATTCAAACCCAATTCCTTTAAGTGCAGAATCAATTCCTGATTGCGCTCCTCATGGAAGAAGGTGCGTATGGAACGGGCTGTGATCTCCCCGATATCCTTAATCGCTGTCAGATCTTCCTCATCCGCCGCCATCAGCGCATCGATATACAAGTATTTCTTGGCAAGGATCTTCGCCGCTTTTTTCCCGACCTGCCGAATCCCCAGACCAAAGATCAAATCCTCCAAGGGATTTTGTTTGCTTGCTTCGATGGCATCCACCATCTTCTGATAGCTTTTTTCCTGAAAGCCCTCCAGCGCAAGAATTTCCTCCTTGTGATCCTTTAAATGATAGATGTCCTCAATCGTAGTTAACAGACCATGACGATGGAAATACTCGATCTTCTTATCCCCCAGCGTATCGAT
>CANPNQ010000066.1 GCA_947575425.1 uncultured Erysipelotrichaceae bacterium | reverse complement strand
GACATAGGGAGCTGAAGGCAACTGATGTGCAGACATTGCCATATCCCGGCTTTGCGACGGATATTCAACAGCCTTTGACGGCATTATTGACACAGGCGCAAGGACAATCCATCATTACGGAGACAATTTATAAGGAACGCTTTAAGCATTGTCAGGAATTGAATAAGATGGGGGCGAATATCAACGTGATGCTGCCAAGCGCAATGATTAACGGTCCGACCCCCTTGGCGGGATGCGAGGTGACCGCAACCGATCTGCGCTGTGGCGCCTGTTTGGTAATTGCCGGTTTACTGGCGGAAGGGGTTACGACGATTCGTGAAATTTACCACATTGATCGCGGATATGATAATCTGGATGGAAAGCTGACATCGCTCGGTGCTAAAATATGGCGTGAGCAGATCGATGGATAAGAAAGGCCTTATGAGTATCATAAGGCTTTCTTGTACAAGAAAACCCCCAAGATAGTCTGAGGGTACGGTTATGATGATTGTGGATGCCATGTTTGATCAATTACGTGATAGGGATCACATGATTATGGAGTGGGTGGCTTTTTTTCTTCATCTGCTGAGAGGGGAGTGTGATCAGCTCAAGGTGGAGGAAAGTATAATGGGGATAGAAGAGATGCATAGAATCGGACATACATAATAGGGAAGCAAGCACGAAGATATGCTCGCCTATCCGAAAAAAAACGGAAAATTGGCAGGAAGCAGCACAAATGAATCATTTGTTTCTCCGATCCATTTCAGATATTCATATCGGATGATTTTAGGTAGAATTGTGGTGTTTTACCACACTTTCTCATGGTTTGTCGTTGAAATGATGTACAGCTTTTCTTATGTGTACACGAAACAGGAACATTATAGCAAGTGCCTGTGAAAGAATTTATCAAAATCATAATTGAAAATTTATTCATTCTATGAAAACAATGAGAAATAGGATGATGAAACTTGAAAAATGTATAGACTTTGTGAATGAATGATGATAAAATAAATACACATAAACAAAATGCTTATCGTAGAAAGATAAAGAGGAGGAATTCATGATGAAAATGGCAAAATTAGGCAAATTGGCCTTGTCATTCTCACTGGGTCTCACATTACTTGCTGGATGTGGCGGCTCAGGAGGAACTACTTCCGGAGGAGAGGTTACGATCAACCTAGGCTCCGAACCACCTGAAATGAATTCGTTTTTGAATACGGATTCTACCTCAGGTAATGTATTGCGTCATGTCATCGTCGGATTGACTACGTTGGATCAAAATGATGAAGCTGCACCGGGTGTCGCTGAATCTTGGACAACGTCCGAGGATGGATTGACTTATACGTTCAAATTGCGTGCAGACGCAAAATGGAATAACGGTGATGTGATCACTGCCAATGATTTCGTCTTTGCATGGAATCAGTTGTTCAGCACATACAACGGTGCAGACTATGCAAGCACTTGGGCTGTGATGTTTGAAGGCGCAGAGGAATTGATGGCTGCGACTCAGACAGAAGAAGATGCAAAATCTGAAGCAGGACAGGCTGCATATGCAAATGTTGGCTGGAAAGCATTGGATGACAGCACTTTGGAAGTGAAATTTACCGGACCATATCCTTATGCATTAAGCGTATTGGCATTCTATAACTTGGCTCCGATCAGCGAGAAACTGTATAACGAATACGGTGGCATTGATTATTATGGTAAGGAAGCTGATAAGATGGCTTACAATGGACCTTACACTGTAACACAGTGGGTTCATGAGGACAGTTTGGTTATGGAAAAGAACCCGAACTATTGGGATGCAGATAGCATCAATATTGAGAAGATCAACTGCCGTATGATCAAAGATACCGGTGCTGCATTGAATGAGTTCGAGAACGGTACCATTGATATGATCGGTTTGAATGGTGAGCAGGCGAAGGATTATCGCGCGAAAGGCGAGAATGTTCAAAGCTTCGATGATGGCAGCATCTGGTACTTGGAATTCAATACCAAGAGAGCGGGAATGAACAATGCAAAGGTTCGTAAAGCGCTGACGCTTGGCGTTGACGTTGAGCAGTATGTTGCAAATGTCGTTCTGAATGAGTCTAAGCCGGCACAGTCCTTTACTGCAACATCCGTCAATGGCGGTGAATTCAGCGAGAAGGTCGGTACTGTATGGAACCGTAGCAATGATTATACAGAAGCAAAGAAACTGTTAGAGGAAGGTCTTGCAGAAGAAGGCTTGACTTTGGATACATTCAAACCTGTCCTTGTTGGTGATGTAGGCGACACTGGTAAGAAAACTTATCAGTTCGTTCAGGAGCAGTTAAAGAAAAACTTAGGTGTTACCATGGAGATCGATCAGGTTGAATTCAAAACTCGTTTACAGAGAATGAGCGATGGAGACTTTGATATCGTATGGGCTGGATGGTCTTGCGACTATAATGATCCGATGAGTTATCTTGATTTGTGGATCACCGATGGTGGAAACAACCATGGTAAGTGGTCGAATGCAGAATACGATGCACTGATTAAAGCGGCTTACATGGAAAAAGATGTAGAGAAGCGCACTCAGGAATTGTTGGATGCAGAGAAGATCATCGCCGAGGAAGTTCCGATCGGTCCGATGTATTATCGCCAAAAAGATTATATCTGCTCTGATAAGCTGGTAGGCGTTCAGCGTACCGCGTTTAGAGAAATCGATCTTAGATTTGCTTCGGTAAAATAAGATAAAGATATGTAGTCGGTATAGAAAATTTTATACGTAACTATGCAATAAGGCTATAATTCATTTATAGCCTTATTTGTTTCAGAATTAGCGGAAATAAAGGATGTGAGAGAATGTTTAAATATGTAATGAAGCGTGTTTGCTACGCCTTTCTTACCATATTACTGTTGATAGCGATTACCTTTATCATGATGCATACAGCACCGGGAAATCCGTTTTCCTCCAACAAGGCGACTTCACAGGCGATTATGGATGCGAAGTTTGCACGCTATGGCTTGGATAAACCATTATATCAGCAGTTCTTCATTTATATCGGCAATGTATTGCAAGGGGATCTTGGAACATCAATCAAATACAACCGCCCGGTGACAACGATTATCGGAGAGAGCTTCCCGGTATCGTTTGAATTGGGTATTCGTGCAATTATCATTTCCATTGTCGGTGGTATCGGATTGGGAGCCTATGCGGCAATCCGCAGGGGAAAGGCTGCCGATACGATTGCGATGACGGTTGCGATTATTGGTGTTTCGGTGCCAAGTTTTATTGTTGCGGCACTGTTACAATATTTTGTCGCTTTGAAATTGAATCAGGCTGCGGGAACTGTTATTTTCCCTATCAGCGGTTGGCACAATGAGATGGCGAAGATGCTGCCTTCCTTTGCGTTGGGCTTAAGCTCTTTGGCTACGATATCCCGTTTGATGCGTACCAGTATGTTGGATGTTATGAATTCCGATTATATAAAAACAGCAAAAGCAAAAGGATTGTCAGAGCGCACCATTGTTTGGAAACATGCAATGCGCAATGCGGTGATGCCGGTTATTACCGTATTGGGTCCGCTGACGGCTTCCATACTGACAGGTGCCTTTGTCGTGGAACAGGTATTCTCTGTACCGGGAATGGGTAAGTATTTCGTTATTTCCATTACCGAGCGTGATTATACGATGATCGCAGGAACAACGGTATTCTATGGCGCTTTCCTGATCATCATGACGTTGCTTGTGGATCTAGCCTATGGTGTGATTGATCCGCGTGTGAAACTGGCAGAAAGCTGAGGGATCGGATATGAAAAAGAGAAATAAGAAAGCTATCATTCCCACAGCGAATGTAAATGAAATTGCTTATGCTTGTGATGAGGTATTGAGCGCAGATGATTTTACATGGGTCGGAGCGGATGTCGATAAAAGTAATACGATTGTAAGAGAAAGTGTCAGTTATTTCAAGGATGCAATGCATCGCCTGTTTCAGGATAAGGTGGCAGTGTTTCTAGTGGTTATGTTAGGCATTATCCTATTTTGTGCTGTCGTAATGCCGATGATCTCCCCGTATACGTTTAATGAATTGCATAGTGATCATACCAATCAGGGCTTCTTCTTTACTGCCCCGGATGGGCATATGCATATCTTTGGTACTGATTCCCTTGGCGGTGATACGTGGACAAGATTGTGGCACGGCGGACGGATTTCGCTGACGATTGCCTTCGTAGCAGTCGGTATCAACTGTATCATCGGTATTATCTATGGCGGTATCTCCGGCTATTTCGGGGGTATGGTGGATAATATCATGATGCGTATCGTTGAGATTATCGGCGGTATACCTTATCTGCTTGTCATCATTTTGCTGATGACGATTATGACAAAGGGCATTGGTACGATCATCATTGCGTATGCGATGGTTGGCTGGGTCGGCATGGCTCGCTTAGTGCGAGGACAAGTAATTCAGTTAAAGGAGCAGGAGTTTATCATATCGGCGCAGACAATGGGAGCCGGTTCCTTTAGGATTCTGTTAAAGCATTTGGTTCCCAATACATTATCCGTTATTATAGTCAATTTAACTTTGGCAATTCCCAGCGCAATTTTTACTGAGGCCTATCTGTCTTTTATCGGCTTGGGTGTGCCGATCCCGCAGGCAAGTTGGGGTACTTTGGCCAATGACGGTATTACGGTGTTCCGCTATTATCCTGAGCAGTTGATGCTACCGGCACTGTTAATCAGTTTAACCATGTTGGGATTCAATCTGTTGGGCGATAAGCTGCGCGATGCATTTGACCCGAAATTAAGGAGGTAGTATATGGCAAACGTATTAGATATTGAAAACTTATATGTCTCCTTCGATACGTATGCCGGTGAGGTACAGGCAGTACGTGGTGTCTCCTATTATGTCGATGAGGGAGAAGTGCTTGCGGTTGTCGGCGAATCCGGCTGCGGAAAGAGTGTGACAGCACAGACAATTATGAAATTGAATCCAATGCCGCCAGCACGGATTAAGTCAGGGAAGCTCACCTTGAATGGGATTGATATCATTGCTGCCAATGAAGAGGATATGATGAAGATTCGTGGCAAAGAAGTATCTATGATCTTTCAGGATCCGATGACCTCTTTGAATCCGACCATGCAGGTAGGAAAACAGATCGTTGAAGCGATTGTGCATCATCAGAAGCTGGATAAAAAAGAAGCGCAAAAGCGGGCGATTGAAATGCTGAAAAAAGTTCAGATACCCAATGCCGAAGAACGCGCGAAGCAATATCCGCATGAATTTTCCGGCGGTATGCGTCAGCGTGCCATGATCGCAATGGCATTATCTTGTAATCCAAAGCTGTTAATTGCGGATGAGCCAACCACAGCTTTAGATGTGACAATTCAGGCACAAATTATCGATCTATTGGCAGAGATTCGCAAGGATATGAATACAGCGATTATTTTGATTACCCATGATCTGGGTGTTGTGGCAAATTTGGCAGATCGCATTGCGGTGATGTATGCCGGAAAAATTGTGGAGACAGGTACAAGCAAGGAAATCTTCAACCATCCTTCTCATCCGTATACCGTGGCACTGCTTAACAGCCTGCCCAAGCATGATACGAATAAATCCGAGCGATTGACTTCTATTCCTGGAACGCCGCCGGATCTGATCGCACCGCCGATCGGCTGTGCCTTTGCGAGCCGCTGTTCGCATTGTATGAAGGTATGCAGGGAGAAACAACCGCCGGTATATGAGCTTGGCAATGGGCATTCCTCCGCCTGCTGGCTGTTACACAAGGATTGTCCCGCAGAACGTAAGGAGGGGAAAAAGCATGAGTAATGAAAACAATGCAGTTACCAATCATAGCTTTATCTCCTTGCAGGGGGTATCTAAAAACTTTAAGGTAAGCGGCGGCATCCTAAAGGCGGTCAATCAAGTCAGTTTTGATATAGCCAAGGGGGAGACGCTGGGATTGGTCGGTGAGTCCGGCTGCGGTAAGTCTACCTTGGGACGTGTCGTCATGGGTGTCTATCAGCCCTCAGAGGGTAAGATCTTCGTTGATGGCAAGGAGCTGAAGGTAAAAAACGGAAAGGATCGTTTCCGATATGCCAAAGTGGCACAGATGATCTTTCAGGATCCCTATGCATCTTTGAATCCGCGTATGACAATCGGTGATATCATTGCGGAGGGAATGGAGATACACAAGATGTACGATGCCAAAAAACGCAAGGAGCGGGTTAATGAATTGTTGGAAATCGTCGGCTTAAATAAAGAATATGCCAGTCGGTTCCCTCATGAGTTCTCCGGAGGACAGCGC
>CANPNQ010000065.1 GCA_947575425.1 uncultured Erysipelotrichaceae bacterium | reverse complement strand
AAGCACTGTCCTTTTCTTGAAAGAGAGATGATAGGATGAAACAAGCATATAAGGTTCTCAGTGTCCTCTTATGTGTGATTGTCTTGTGTCTGATGCCAATATCGGTATGCGCAAGGGAAGCATTCACGATTGAGGATTTGGATATCACCATGAAGGTTCATGAGGATGGCACTTATGATATTGAGGAAGTGTATACATTGGACTTCAGCGAATATCGCCATGGCTTTTATCGCACCATACCCACCCGCTATGAGATGAAATGGACGGATGAGAATGGCAATGCCGAGTATAAAAGCTATTATTTTCCGATAGATCATATTTCCTGTGGAGATGCCGCTACCTGTGATGTGGATGTGGACAGCGGCGGTGTGATGATCAAAATCGGTGATCCTGATGAAACCGTAATTGGCATTCAGCGCTATACGATCCGCTATCGGGTTCATACAAAGGATTTGGATGTAAAAGATACCCAGATGTTATATTGGAATCTGATCGGCAATGGTTTTGATACAACGATTCGTCATATGAATTATCGCATTGAGATGCCAAAGGCCTTTGATGGATCAAGGATCAGTGCTTATAGCGGTGCCTATGGGGCAGCCTATGAGAATTTATCCTATGAGGTGAATGACAATGTGATCAGCGGAACGCTGTTACAACCGTTATATGCGAATGAATCAGCCACGATCATGGTGCCATTAGATGAAAATTATTTCAATTTTCCTGAACCGAAAGACTATCTGTTATATGGGGTGATCGCTGCCGGCGCAATCGCGGCGATCGCGTTGTTGTTATTCTTGCGCTTTGGCAAAGATGATGAGGTCATTGTGACAGTGGAATTTACGCCACCGGAAGGCTTAGACAGTGCGGCAGTCGGTTATGTGGTGGACTCCATAGTCGAACAAAAGGATATTTTATCACTGATCATCGATTGGGCAAATCGCGGTTATATTAAGATTCACGACGATGGAAAAAACCATTTGTCCTTAGAAAAACAAAAGGAGTTGGGAGCGGAAGCCAAACCCTACGAGCAAACCTTTTTTCAGGCTATTTTCAAAAAAGGTGATATCGTGAAGGAAAAGGATTTGAAAAAAAGCGGTGTTGCGAAGGGATTGGCAGATGCACAACAAAAGGTGTCGCAGTATTTTCATGCAAAGGAGCGCAGAATCTTTACCGGTTCCTCCCTGTTCCTACAGGTGTTGATGTGCCTGCTTGTGGCACTTCCATCCTTTTTGTGCGCAGCGTGTGCACTGTATATGCGCTATGAAATGATTGATATGATTTTTCCGAGTTTTATTCTGCTTGCCTTTGGTATTGTGGCGGCAGTGCCATGGATTTTGTTAATGCGCAAGCGCTATGTGATGAAGCGCTCTCTTTACTTCGGTTTATGGGCATTGTGCTTTTTATGCAATGCGATTATCTTTGTCATCACAGCGATTATGATGCTGGTGATGGGACCTGCCCATGCGTGGATCTATGGATTGATCTACTTGGCGCTTGAGATTTTACTGTTGTTTCTTCTCATGTTTATGGATAAGCGCACCAAGCAGGGGAATCGCTGGCTTGGGCAGATCCTCGGCTTGCGGGAATTTATTCTAACGTGTGAAAAGGAACGGTTAGAGCTGCTGGTGGAGGAGGATCCCGAAGCATTCTTCCATGTGCTTCCGTATGCTTACGTGCTGGGGGTGAGCGATGTATGGGCGGATAAGTTTGAGGATTTGATCATGCCGCAGCCCCAATGGTATGTCGGTCCTGTTTATGGTGATACGTTCTCGACATGGCTGTGGTGGAATCACTTCAATCGCAGTTTCTATCGCATGTCTCATGCCATCAGTTATGTAGAGACAACCTCCTCCAAAGGCGGCGGTATTGGCGGGGGCAGTATTGGCGGCTTTGGCGGCGGTGGTTTCTCCGGCGGCGGTTTTGGGGGCGGCGGCGGTGGCAGCTGGTAAAAGCGCCATATGCTGTATATGTGCTAGATCAAGCATACAAAAAGGCGAATCACGGTTTGCCTTTTTTGCTTATGTCTTGACGGTGAGGCGCATAAGCACTTATGATTTTTTATGATGTTATTATGCTTGTCAATACAGAGGGTATGCGTAGAAGCAATCCATTCAACGATCATATCCGGTATAGGTTTGTTTTTCCTTTTGCTTGCGCTCCTTGATCACCTTGGCCTTTTTATAGAAGGTGCTGTATTTTAAGCCGGATATCGCTATGGCATCCTTTGAGGCAAGCCCGCCGCCTTGCCAGTTTTCCAAGATATCCTCAAAATCATCAGGTAATGGAATCTCAGGACGACCAAAGCGTACCCCGCGCAGCTTTGCGGCTCGGATTCCTTCCGCCTGTCGCTGATGAATGTTCACACGTTCGTTCTCTGCTACAAACGATAAAAGCTGTAAAACGATATCGCCGATCAGCGTACCGATCAGATCCTTGTTTTGATCGGTATCTAGCAAAGGCATATCCAAGATCTTGATATCTACATTTTTTTCTTTGGTGATATACTTCCATTCCTGTAGGATCTCATTATAATTCCTGCCCAGACGATCAATGCTTTTAATGACCAAGAGATCTCCGGGCTTGATTTTTTTATATACCAGTTTATGATAAGAGGGACGATTGAAATCCTTTCCGCTCAGTTTATCCATATAAATGTTTTTTTCTTCTATCCCGAATTCCAGCAGCTCCAAGTATTGTCTCGCTTCATTCTGATCCTTGGTGGATACGCGAACATAACCATACGTTTTTCTCATATGACACCTCTTTTTAGCTCACTTAACAAAATGATACGTAATTTCCCGGTTAAGTGGTATACCAATTTTTGCCAAGCGTATATGACTCCCCTCAGACATTACTATTTTATCACTTTTTGTGATATATCTGTAACAATTTTCTAAATGTCACACTTTGTTAGCGCCTTTTATATGAATTTCTTTATTATTTACTTATATCAATCGCTTTTTTTTTGAATTGGTAAATAATGGCACATTGAAAAATAGAAAATTTTTTCATCTGAATGTAAAAATGATAGAGATGAAGGAAATGACGGGCGAGGAACAAGTGCTTCATCGATGGATATTGCATAAGCAGATAAGACTCGGTGAAGGAATAGCGATATGGGAAATGGGCAAATCTATTGACAAATGATGTGAATTGTTGTATAAATGTGTCTGTAAAAGCGATGAAAAGGATATGAGTGATGAAGGCTTGATCAGAGAGACGATCGGTCGCTGAAAGATCGTTGAGAGCATCATGGCTTACTCCCTTGGAGCTGTCCTCCGAAAGGTTGTATCGTTTCCTGCACGTTACGCAGAGGTTGAGGGCATGGATTGCAAAGAGGATGATCCATGAACAAAGGTGGTACCGCGTACAGACTGACGTCCTTTGAGCGCAGTCTTTTTTTATGGAAGGAGTAAGATAGCATGGTAGATTTTAAAGAGGATGCAAAATTAAATGTGTTGAATCATTCGTGTGCGCATATGATGGCACAGGCGGTGAAACGTTTATATCCGCAGGCGAAGTTTTGGGTAGGTCCAGTGGTGTCAGAAGGGTTTTATTATGACATAGATCTGGGAGAGGATGTCATCAAGGATGAGGATCTAGAAAAGATTGAAAAGGAAATGAAAAAAATTGCCAAGGATGGCAAGCGGATCATTCGTGAGGAGATCAGTAAGGAGGAGGCGCTGGCTATGTTTGCGCAGGATCCTTACAAATTGGAATTAATCCAAGATCTGGAGGATGGCAGCATTACCGTATATCGTCAGGGTGAGTTTGTCGATCTTTGTCGCGGACCTCATGTAGAAAGTGTCAAGCAGTGTAAGAATTTTAAGCTGATGAAGCATTCTGGTGCTTATTGGAAGGGCGATGCGAACAATAAGATGTTACAGCGGATCTATGGTGTTTGTTTCGAGACGAAGGAGGAACTGGAGGAACACCTTGCCTTGCTGGAAGAAGCAAAAAAGCGTGATCACAAGAAGCTGGGAAGAGAAATGGGCTTGTTTATGATGAGTGAATATGCACCCGGTATGCCATTCTTTTTGCCGGATGGTATGATCCTGCGCAATTTGTTGGAAAGCTTCTGGTATGAGGAGCATACCAAGGAAGGATATGAATTTATCAAGACCCCGATCATGATGAGTCGTGAGCTATGGGAAACCAGCGGGCATTGGGATAATTATGGAGAGAATATGTATATCTCTATGGTGGATGATCGTCAGTTTGCGATCAAGCCAATGAATTGCCCCGGCTCTTTGTTGGTATTTAAAAACGGACTTCATTCTTATAAAGATCTGCCGATGCGCATGGGCGAGTTGGGACAGGTGCATCGCCATGAGGCGAGCGGCGCATTGAACGGTTTATTCCGAGTACGTACCTTTACACAGGATGATGCGCACATCTATATGCGTCTCGATCAGATTGAAAGTGAAGTCATTGCGCTGATTCGCTTTATCGATCGTTTCTATAAGATGTTTCATCTGACCTACGAGATTGAACTATCCACCAGACCGCAGGATAAATACATCGGTTCTTTAGCGGTTTGGGAAAAAAGTGAGACGGCGCTTGCGGCAGCCTGCGAACATGCGGGTAAGGCGTATAAGATCAATCCGGGCGATGGCGCCTTTTATGGACCGAAGCTGGATTTTCATATCAAGGACAGCTTAGGCAGGGTATGGCAGTGTGGAACAATTCAGTTGGATATGAATTTGCCGGAGCGCTTTGACATTACCTATGTGGAGAAGGATGGCAGTAAAGCGCGTCCGGTGATGCTGCATCGAGTGATCTTCGGATCGATCGAGCGTTTTATCGGTATTTTGATTGAGCATTATGCGGGACATTTCCCACTGTGGCTGGCTCCGAAACAGATTGTTGTGGTTCCTGTACATCATGAGCGTCATTTAGAATATGCAAAGCAAGTCAAGGAAGCATTACAGGCTAGCGGCTTTCGATGCAGTGTAGATGCCCGCAATGAAAAACTCGGCTATCGCATCAGAGAAGCACAGATGCGTAAAATCCCAGTTCAACTTGTGGTTGGGGATGGGGAAGCGGAGAATCATAGTGTTACAATTAGGCGTGCGATGTCTAAGGACAGTGCGACGCTTTCCTTGGATGCGTGCATCGCTCAGCTTTGCGACGAGGTAAAGGAGAAGCGATGATACGATGAAATGCAAAAGATTATTTGCGGCATTGCTGGTATGCTTACTGGCAGGCTGCCACAATGGTTCAAAGAAGCCGGAAAAAATCCAGGTATTGGTGCCTCAAGGGGCGCCGGCGCTCTCCGTGCTTTCCCTTTATAACAGTGCCTATGGCGATGTCACAAGTGTTGCGGGAAGCGATGTATTAAGTGTTGAATTGGCAAAAAATGATGGAGAATACGATGTGATCATTGCGCCGATCAATTTGGGGGCAAAGATGATCGAGGCGGACAGCAGTGCCTATCGGTTAACCGCTGTCATTACTTGGGGCAATCTCTATATCGTCGCAACCGATACTTATCAAAACGGCGATCCCTTTGCGGCATTTGGAGAAAATGCCGTGCCGGGAAAGATTTTAAACAGCTATGGCATGCATGAGAATGTCACTTATTATAACAGTGTTCAGGATGTTCAAGCACAGCTGTTAAGCGGCAAGGTACAGGCGGGCTTGTTGGCAGAGCCGGCAGTGAGCGCAACAATCGCGAAGGCAAAGGAGCAAGGCATTTCCCTCTCGATTATCAAGGATTTGCAGGAGGCGGAGGATGGAGAGAGCAAAGGCTATCCGCAGGCTGCTGTCTTTGTAAAGCAGGGCAGTGAAACAAGGAGTGCAGCTGCACTGGCAGAAATGGAACGCTTTTTACGTGAGGAGACACAGGATCAGGAACAGCTGATCTCACGTATGGATGCGATCGGTATTGAGGAGTTGGGGATTCCAAGTGCCTCACTGGCGCTCGCCTCATGGGAAAGACAAAATCTGCGCTATGTTAAGGCGACAGAGGTGACACAGGAAGTCAGTGATTTTCTAAGTCTATTTGACATTACTTTTGATGAGGAGATGCTAAGCAAGTGAGACAGCACTGCGATAACAGCATACAGCTTTGTTGAAGGTCATAATGCGAGTTTATCGCACAAGCAGCGGGATACTGGAATCAGGTATCCCTTTTCTATGGGCGGATCTTGGCATATGACTTGTCAAAACAGGGGAAAACTGCTATTCTTTTGGAAAAGGACGCTTTGAAAAAAGGTTTGATTTTGTCATTCTAAATGCTTTGCAATAAGGGAAGTGGAAAGGAGTGGTCGCATGTCTGTTTATGTAATGAGCGATGTTCACGGATGCAAGGATCGCTTTTGTGAA